>JAYVUH010000046.1:0-7919 GCA_043788115.1 Burkholderiales bacterium | reverse complement strand
CCTCGGTTTCGTGTTTCGCCCGCGCCTTCTCGCGCATTTGCGAAATTATTCGCGAGAGGACTTCGCGGGGGATTTGGGTGCCGGAGTCACCGTCGGCGTGGTCGCGTTGCCGCTGGCACTTGCGTTTGGTATTGCGTCAGGCGTGCGTCCCGACCAAGGATTGGTCACCGCCATCGTCGCCGGCTTCCTCATATCTGCACTCGGTGGCTCGCGAGTGCAGGTCGGCGGTCCGGCTGGCGCTTTTGTGGCGCTGCTATATGCCATCGTCGAAAAGTACGGCGTTGCAAATTTGCTCATCGCCACCATGATGGCAGGCGTCATGCTGTTTGCGATGGGTGCTTTCAAACTCGGCAACCTGGTGCGCTTCATTCCCGTGTCGATCATCACCGGGTTCACCGCGGGTATTGCAGTCTTCATCGCCGTCTCACAGGTAAAGGATCTGCTCGGCCTGACGATGGAAAAAGTGCCGTCGAATTTTTTCTCACAACTGTCGGCAATTGCAGGCGCGATGCACACCACCAACTGGATGGCGATTGTTGTCGGCGTCACCTCAATCCTGTTGATACTTCTCTGGCCGGTTGGCTACAAAGAGAACGCCTCGCGCTTCCAGAAAATTACCGCGAAGCTTCCGTCGACGCTGATCGTGTTAGTGGTTTGGTCGATCCTGGTTGCGGCGTTCCACTTGCCGGTAGAGACCATCGGCAGCAAGTTTGGTGAACTGCCCAGCGGGCTGCCGATGCCGGCGATTCCAACATTTGATTGGCAGACGGCACAGAATCTGGTGGCACCGAGCATTGCCATTGCACTCCTCTGCGCAATCGAGTCACTTTTGTGCGCGCGCATGGCCGATGGCTTGATACAGGATCGGCACGACCCGAATCAGGAATTGATGGCGCAGGGTGTTGCCAACTTTGTCGCACCTTGGTTTGGCGGTATCGCCGCCGCCGGCACCATTGCCCGCACGGTGACCAACGTGCGCTCTGGGGCTCGCTCACCGGTGGCCGGAATCATCCACGCTCTCGCGTTGTTGCTCATTGTGCTTGTCGCAGCGCCAATGGCGAGCCACATTCCGCTCGCGGCACTCGCGGCCATCCTGTTATGGGTTGCGTATTCGATGGGCGAGTGGAAGGCCTTCAGGGCGCTGAGGCAGTACTCGATGTTCTATCGTGCAACGCTGCTCTCGACGTTCCTGCTCACTGTCGTGTTTGATATCGTGGTGGCGGTCGAAGTCGGACTGGTGTTGTCGAGCCTATTCTTCATCTATCGCATTTCGTCACTAACCAAGGTCGAAGAAATCGTGCTCCCGGCCGACGTTGCCCAACGTGCAGATGGCAAGACAGTGGCGGCCTACGCACTGTTTGGCTCACTGTTCTTCGGTACTGTGACCAAGCTCGAGCAATTGCTCAACCCGCAGCGCCGTCTGCCCGATGTGTTGATCCTAGAAATGCATCAGGTCATCAACCTCGATACCACCGGCCTCGAAGCGCTGGAAAACCTGCACAAGCTGGCGATGCGTAACGGCGGACGGCTGATCCTGGCGAATCTGAACGAGCAGCCACTATCGCTGATTAAGCGCAGCCACTTTGTCGATGCGCTTGGCGTGGAAAATATTGCGCGCTCGCTGGACGACGCGTTGGTCGATGCGCTGGGACGGTGCGCTGGTGTGAACCAAGCCTGATGCTATTTGAGCGGTTTAGGCCGTTCGTATTTCCAGTTGCGTGACTTGCCCTCGGCGATCCATTCGACTGACTGCTCAATACGCGCTAGTCTGGTCGCGTCGCGCTTGGCCTCGTTGATCCACTCACCGTAGTCTTTCTTCTTGGTCAGCGAAAAGTCCTGCCAGACTAATTTGGCCGTTTTGTTTTGCTTGATCGCGTCGAGCAGTGGGGGCGGGACATCGACGGACTGCGGTGCGCCTGCGCTTGGTTTCTTGGCAGCTCTGGTTGCGCGTCCCGCGGCAATATTTGTCATCGCATCTTTGATCAAGGCACTAAAGTCACGTGCCGCCGGCAATTCGCTCATCGATGTCAGTCGTCCGAAGTCGCCCATTGCCGAGTCCGACCGCGCGGGGATTTTCAGCACATCCGCTTGCCAGAATCCGAGCGCGCAGTGCGCTTTGAAAGCCGCCATGCTGCATAGAATCTTGTCTCGATACATGAAGTGTGGAAACCCCCACTTGATTGTTTCAACGATATCGGGGCACGCTTGGTGCACGCGCTTTCGTAGCGTCGCCAGGATAGGCTGAGCGAACGCGGCGGACGCGCTGATATAGGCGTCAATGCGGGCATCGGTGCTCGGTGGGGCTTGCATTTGCGAACTCTGGTGACGGGGTGGTGTTGGAAAGTTGTTAGCCGAAGTATCCGCCAACGAGCGGGCGTTGGTCAGCGATCGTTTTGCTCAGTCGAGTGTGAGACCGGCGTCAGCGATGAGTCGAGCCCACACGCGTGTGTCCTCATCCATGCGCTTCTGGAACGCCTTGCTATCGAGAAAGCGCGGCTCGAATCCATAGACGAGAAATTTTCCTCGCGTAGTTTCTAACGCGAGGAAGTCACGCACTAACAGGCTCCATCGCGCGACGATGTCGACCGGTGTGTTGGCGGGCGCGACCAATCCGACCCAGCCGAGCTGGGTGAACGCTTCGCCACTGGTGCCTTGCTCGGCGAGCGTCGGCACCTGCGGCAACGTCAAACTTCGTTGCGCGCCGTTGGTGCCGAGTGCCCTCAGCGCGCCACTCTTGAGGTGCGGCACCATCACGCCGATGCTGCCAGCCGCAATCTGAATTTCGCCGCTGAGCAAACCTTGTACGGTCGGTGCTTCGCCCTTGTACGGCACGTGCTGCATGTTGAGTTTGTAGGCTCTGTTCATCGCCTCGCAGAGCAGATGGCCGTGTGAACCGGCACCCCACGAGCCCCAACTGATGTTCGCTTTGCGTGCATGCGCGACGAATTCACTCAAGCTGATCGCTGGCACCGACTTGCCGATCGAGACCACCAATGGGCCTTGCGCGAGCAGCCCGACCGGCACAAAGTCACTTACCGGTTTGTAGGGTAACTGACGGTAGAGCGCCGGATTGCCGACCATGGCATCGGCAAACGTGAACAACAGCGTATAGCCGTCGGCCGCAGACTTGGCGACGTGCTCGGCACCCAAGATGGCGGCCGCACCCATCTTGTTCTCGACGATGACCGCAGAGCCCAACTGCTTAGTGGCGAACTCGGCAAGCAGGCGCGCAAACACGTCGGCCGTACCGCCTGGTGCGAAACCGACCACGATACGCACTGGACGCGTCGGGTAGCGCGCGGGGTCGCGACTGGCCCATGCGTGGGACGCAAACGCGGCACAGGGCAATGCGCCGATGGCAGCGAGCAATTGACGACGATGCATGACGGGTTGGCCGAAACGTTGGTTACCGATTGCGTTGCGGCCGGGGCCGCTTGCCGATCTCGATGCTAAGGGTAGTCTCTTTCTGGTTGCGGATGATGCCGAACAGCGTGGTTTTGCCCGGCTTGAGTGCTGCGATGGCGGCCATCGCAGCGACGCTATCCTGAATTGGCTTGCCGTCGATGCTGACAATCACGTCGCCGGTTTTCAAACCGCTTTTGTCCGCCGGACTCCCGCGGTTGACGGACGAAACAACAGATCCACGTGCGGCACCGAGCTTGAGTGACTCTGCCAATTCGGGGGTGACGTCCTGCGGCGAAATGCCGATGAAGCCGCGCGTGACCGAGCCATCCTTGATGATCTGCTCCATCACGTCTTTCGCCATCGACACTGGGATGGCAAAGCCGATGCCCAGCGAGCCGCCGGTACGTGAATAGATCACGCTGTTGATACCGAGCAGGTTGCCGTTGATGTCGACCAACGCGCCGCCCGAATTGCCCGGGTTGATCGCTGCGTCAGTCTGGATGAAATTTTCGTATCGATTCACACCGAGCCGGTTGCGCCCCAACGCGCTGATGATGCCCATCGTGACAGTCTGGCCGACGCCGAACGGGTCGCCAATCGCCAGCACCACGTCGCCGACTTGCGCTTTTTCGGACTGACCAAAGGTGACGGGCTTGAGGCCTTTGCCATTGACTCTCAGGACCGCCAGATCGGTGTCGGGATCCGTACCAACCAGTTTGGCTGGCAGCACGCGGCCATCGCCGAAAGAAAGTTGGATTTCTTTGGCATTGGCCACGACGTGGTCGTTGGTGAGTACGTAGCCGCCGTTCTCATCGGCGCTGACGATGACGCCCGAGCCCAAGCTGGATTGGTCGTTCAGTTGGCCCTGGCCGTCCTCGTTCTCGTCTGGTAGGCCATAGAAGCGGCGCAATAACGGATCGCCTGCCAGTGGGTGTCCCTTGGGTAGCAGTGCCACACGCGACGTTGAGACGTTGACTACCGACACCTTGGCGCGCCCAGCGGCTTCGGCATAGGATGATTTACCGGCCGGCGGCGTGCCGACGCTGACCAAGCCACCCATCACACCACTTTCGCGAATCTCGACGATATTCTTGCGCCACGGATTCCAGTCCGGACGGATAAGGGTGACCACAAAAACAATCGCCAGTGTGACAGTGACGAATTCAGCAAAAATTGACCAGAGGCGACGCATTTTGGTACCGCTCATTGTTGATTGGTGTTGATTGTTGTTAAGAATTTGTGCCGCGTGACGGCGGGGCGGCATCTTTGCCGCCCCTATAGAAGCCTTAACCGTGGGCGCCTATTTTTTCAGTGCGTCGCGAATTTCGCGCAACAACGTTACATCTTCCGGGGTGGGTGGTGGCGGGGCAGTCGGCGCCTCGGCTTTGAGCCGATTGATTTGCTTGACCATCACGAAGATGATAAAGGCGAGGATGGCGAAGTTAAAGCAAATGGTGATGAAGTTGCCATAGGCAAACACGGGTACGCCGGCCTTCTTGACCGCCTCAAGCGTCATTGCGGTTCCCGCCGGGATGTCCTTGAGTGCGATAAACATGTCGGCAAAGTTGATGTTGCCGAGCGCTTTGCCAACCAGCGGCATGATCAGATCGTCAACTACGGAGCCGACAATCTTACCGAACGCGGCGCCAATGATGACCCCAACCGCGAGATCGACCACGTTGCCCTTAATGGCGAAATCTTTGAACTCTTGCATCACTGCCATGTTGTTCCCCTGTTTGCGCGCCAATTGGTTGGCGACGAGATGTAAATGCGCTGGCAACCCACTCGGGCCGGGCGTCCGGCCAACTGTAAGTTCGCCCTGTCGGGGTGTCAATCAAATCCGTGTGAAAAAAGTTAGATTGCGGAAAACTCTATAAAAACAGCTAGTTACGAGCTAAAAATGCGGTGTTGGTACGCTGGGGGGCTTTAAGTTGACCCGCCCGATAGACTAAAATAGTGTACGTTCATCCGAAGCCTTTGCGCGGTTGCTGCCGACAGCAATGTTGCAGCCCTGTAAACCCCGTGTTCACCTCTTCATTAGCCTAGATTGCCATGCCCACATGAGTGCCATTGTCCTGAATGAAGTAGACCCCAAAAAACGCCGTATGTTGGTGATCGGTGGATCTGTCGTCGGCGCGGTTACGGGCGTCGCCGTCGCGGTGCCATTCGTTGGCAGCATGTTTCCTTCCGAGCGCGCCAAGGCAGCGGGCGGGCCTGTTGAATATCCCAGCGACAAAATCGAACCGGGGCAAATGGTGACGGTTGAGTATCGGGGTGCGCCGCACTGGATTATTCGCCGCACGCCCGAAATGGTGGCCCAGCTTGCCAAGAATGACGCGTTGCTCGCCGATCCAAACTCGGATGCTTCCAAACAGCCAGCGAGCGCCAAGAACGCAACGCGCTCTGTCAAGCCCGACCTGTTTGTGGTCAGGGGTATCTGCACCCATCTGGGCTGCTCGCCTTCATTGCGTAAAAAAGTCGTACCCGCAGATGATTTAGGTGCCGATTGGCCGGGTGGTTTTTTCTGCCCCTGCCACCAGTCCAAATTCGATATGGCCGGCCGCGTATTCAAAGGCATGCCTGCGCCGACCAATCTTGAAGTGACGGCCTATCGGTTCGACGGCGACAACATTGTCATCGACGCCGAAGCCAAAGGAGCTTAAGCCACATGTCGAACGCCATTAAAGAGCCAATCGCGCCGCCGATTCCAGGCCCAGCCGGTAATTTGATCGTCTGGATTGACGCGCGCTTCCCGCTGATGTCGCTTTGGAAAGGTCATCTTTCCGAGTACTACGCACCAAAGAATTTCAATTTCTGGTACTACTTCGGCGCGCTGTCCATGCTGGTATTGGTCATGCAGATCGTTACCGGTATCTTTTTGACCATGAACTACAAGCCGGATGCAAAGACTGCCTTTGCCTCTGTCGAGTACATCATGCGCGACGTGCAGTGGGGCTGGTTGATGCGCTACATGCATTCGACCGGCGCCTCGATGTTCTTCCTGGTCGTCTATCTGCACATGATGCGCGCACTGTTGTACGGCTCGTACCGTAAGCCACGTGAGCTGCTGTGGATTTTCGGCTGCATGATTTATCTTGCCCTGATGGCGGAAGCCTTCTTCGGTTACCTGCTGCCATGGGGCCAGATGTCCTACTGGGGTGCGCAGGTAATTATCAACCTGTTCGCGGCCGTGCCCATCATAGGTCCAGACCTTGCGATCTGGATTCGTGGCGACTTCAATATCGGCGATGCGACACTGAACCGCTTCTTCGCCTTCCACGTTATCGCCATCCCGTTGGTGCTGCTGGGCCTCGTTGCGGCGCACATCATGGCGTTGCATGAAGTCGGCTCCAATAATCCGGACGGTATCGAAATCAAGAAAGACATTGATCCCAAAACCGGCACGCCGCGTGACGGCATCCCGTTTCATCCTTACTACACGGTAAAGGATATCGTCGGTGTTGTGGTGTTCCTGTCGCTGTTTTCCGCGATTGTGTTCTTCGCGCCTGAAATGGGCGGCTATTTCCTCGAAGCGCCAAATTTTGTGCAGGCCGATCCGCTGCAAACACCCGCGCATATCGCACCGGTCTGGTACTTCACCCCGTTCTACGCAATGTTGCGTGCGGTGCCGTCGTTCCTAGGTTCGCAGTTCTGGGGTGTGGCGGTGATGGGTGCGGCGACGCTGATCCTGTTCGTGCTGCCATGGCTGGATCACGGCAAGGTACGTTCGATCCGCTATCGCGGCCCACTCTTCAAGCGTTTCTTGGCCGCGTTCGTTGTCAGCTTTTTGGTGCTTGGCTATCTCGGTGTTGTGCCAACGACCGTTTGGGGCCAGCTGCCAAAGACAATGCCTCTTATTGGCGGCGACGACCTCGCAACCTGGGCTGCACGTGTGCTGACGATCGTTTACTTCGCGTTCTTCATCTTGATGCCTTGGTATACCAAGAAGGACATTGCGAATGAGAAGCCCGAGCCAACCAGGGTGACCCACTGATGAAAACCATGATTCGTTCAATTGTTGTGGCGACCGGCGTGTTGGTTGGAACGCTGGCCTCAGGTGGGGCGTTGGCGAGCGGTGCCGAGGTGCATTTAGACAGCGCCCATGTGAATCTCAAGGACGAAGCCTCGCTGCAACGCGGCGCGCGCACCTTTGTCACCAATTGCTTGAATTGTCACCAAGCGCAGTTCATGCGCTGGGGGCATTTGACGCAGATTGGGTTGACCGAAGACCAGATCAAGGCGAACCTGATGTTCAACCCGGACGCCAAGTTCAGCGACTACATGACCAGCACGCTTGACGTGAAGGATGCCAAGGCTTGGCTGAGTACCATGCCGCCGGATCTCACGCTGGTCGCGCGTGTTCGGGGCTCGGACTGGCTGTACACGTTTTTGCGTTCGTTCTATATCGATCCAAAGTCACCGTCGGGCTGGAATAACGACGCGTTTCCTAACACCGCCATGCCGCACGTGTTGCATGACCTACAGGGCGCGATGGCGAAGACGGTCGTGGGCGA
>JAYVUH010000045.1:0-9486 GCA_043788115.1 Burkholderiales bacterium | reverse complement strand
CTACCGGTGCTTCGTGTGTCAACAGCAGCTGGCGCGCAAAGGTCGAGTCATTCACCGACATGCGGAAGGACGCGGCCTTGGGTTCGCACGACAGTCGCACGAATCCCGCCAGATCCACCGCTTCGAGTATTTCGCCACCCAACCGCGCTTGAAGTTCCTGCGCAAGGTCACGCTCGAAACCGGCGCGGCAGTAAGCGAGCCAGGCGAGTGTTATTGATTTTGTTGGTGTCATAGACGCACTTTACATCCGATGTTCGGTTTGAATGCGTCCAAGACAGTCCTAAGGAACCTCTGATTAAGTCCATTTCGTTGCCATACGTTGTTGCTCACGCAAGAAATTCTCCTTACGTATCGGTCATGTGCGGCGTCGAATTTCTTGCGAGTTTGGCAACTGCGGCGCCTAGTCTGGCTTAGAACTGAACTTAATCAGAGGTTCCCTAAAAGCCGTGCGATTATCCGTTGTTCGCACATTTGCGCACTCGGTCAACCCCCACTTTTCGCCATCAAATGAAGAATTCAAGATCAGCTCCCCTGCTCGCCGCCTACATGGTTATCGTCGTCTGTGCGCCAGTGTTTGCGCAATCTACCGATGCCGAGTTCAGCGCCCTATCCAAGGCCCGCAAGTCTGTCGAGATGGAATCGCTGGCGCGTGACCGCATCAGCAAGAACGCAAACGACGATATTGCCCTCTGGTATTTGGGCCGCGTGGTCGCTGGCGACGCCAAGAAGCGCGACGAATTAATTCCGCGTGCCGAGCAATGCATTAAGGATCTCCCGCAATCGGCGCGCTGCCACAATCTGCTGGGCTCCCTTTATGGGGCGGCGGCGATGTCGGCGGGGATCACGGCCGGAATCAAATACGCAAGCCGCATCAAGGAAATGTTTGTCAAGGCGGTCGAACTTGACCCCAGGCACTACCCAATGCGGCGTGACCTCAATCAGTTTTATCTGCAAGCACCGGGCATTGCCGGCGGCAGCGTCCGCAAGGCGATCGACAACAGCAACGACTTTGCCAAGGTCGATGCCAGCCGCAGCCAACTGTTGCGGGCTG
This sequence comes from Burkholderiales bacterium, assembly GCA_043788115.1. GTDB lineage: Bacteria > Pseudomonadota > Gammaproteobacteria > Burkholderiales > Usitatibacteraceae > UKL13-2. The sequence continues at coordinate 8,435 of JAYVUH010000045.1, read as the reverse complement.
AGGTCCATCTCTACGAGAAAGAGTACGCCAAAGCAGAGGCGATCCTGAGCGCGCTAAAGTCGGCAGGTGACAGTGATCTCGCTGAAGCAATACAGGCCGCGACGACCAACCTTGGATTGGCCATGGTCAACAACGGCTCGCCAGACAAAGCGCAAAAGCTGTTCGAGCGCCAGATCGCCGTCAACCCGGGCAACGCGGCCGCGCATTTCGGCCTCGGCCGGGCGCTGCTCGAGCAAAAAGCGCTCGATTCGGCGATCCTCTCGATGGAGCGCGCCCTACAGATCGACCCCAAATTGACCGGGCACTATCGCCTTGGCATCGCCTATCAACGCAAGGGCGACAAGGCGAGGGCCAAGGTAGCGTTCGAACAATTTCTTGCGTACTCGTCTCAGGGGCGCGCCGCCGACGATGCACGCAAGCGTCTGGACGAATTGAGGGCCGGTTAGCACGTCAATGCCGTGTTTGCGTGGAGCGTTTCGGGAAGAGCAGCCGCGTCGTTTAAAATGATGTGTCATGAACGATTCATCCGCATCCGGCAACACCGTCCGCCCGCTGCAAGAGTCTGATGTTTCCGCCACCGTCGCATCGCCGACGACGGTTGACCCAGAATCTGCCAGCGCGCCCCACAAGCCCCATCAGTACGACAGGTACCTCGGCACGTTGTGGCGCAACCGCGACTTTCGCGTACTGTGGATTTCGCTAACGATCACCCATTTTGGCGGGCAGGTCACCTTTCTCGCGCTACCCTTGACGGCGGCGTTGATGTTGCACGCGACGCCGACGCAGATGGGCATTCTGACCATGATGCAAGCGCTACCCTACACATTGTTCGGCTTGTTTACCGGTGTCTTGGTCGATCGATCACGCAAGTTGCCGCTGGTGATCTGGGCGGACATCGGTCGCGGCGTGATGTTGCTGCTGGTGCCGCTTGCCGCGTGGCTGGGCTTTCTCGGCATGCCGATCCTATATCTGGTGAGCTTTTTCGTCGGGCTTGGCGGCATTATCGGCTGGGCGGCGTATCAGGTGTTCATGACTGAACGCGTCGGCCGACAAAATCTCGTTGAAGCCAATTCACGCATCGCGCTGTCAGACTCCTCCGCCCAACTGGTCGGCCCCGGAATTGCGGGCGCACTCATCCACGCATTGACCGCGCCGATCGCCATATTTGTCGATGCGCTCGCCTTCTTCATTTCAGCCGCGATGTTGCGGGGCATCAAGTCGCAGGACACCGACGTGCCGAAACAATCCGGCCACGCGACTTGGCACAGCATTTGGGGAGACGCTAAGGAAGGCTTGATGCTGATCTGGCACAACCCGATTCTGCGTGCCATCTCGTGGGGACTGGCACTGTGGCAGCTGTTGCGCCATGCCTACGTCGCCATCGTGATTCTTTTTGCCGCGCGCGACCTGGGCCTGTCGGCCGGCAAGATCGGCGCCATGTACATGCTGGCGGGCGTCGGCTTTCTCATCGCGTCATTTGCCTGCCAACGCCTCAACGATCGTTTTGGCGTCGGCCGCGTGATGCTGGGCGGCATCGGCATGACGTCATTGTCGTGGTTGCTGATCGCCGTGATCGTCAAAAGCGAGTTTGCATTCCTGCTGATGGGAGCCGCGCTGTTTCTGTTCGACTTCGGCGCGATGCTGTTCTTCATCAACTATTTGTCACTTCGTCAATCAGCGACGCCCGATCACTTGCTGGGGCGCGTGACGTCCACTATGATTTTTCTGGCGTTGTCATTGGCGCCGATCGGCTCGATACTTGGTGGCGTGATGGGCGAATGGTTAGGACTGCGCACCACCATCGCCGTCTGCGGGATCGGCGCGGCGCTGCTCGTGATCGCCCAATTCAACGCCACCCCGTTGCCGGCGATGGTCAAACTGCCAACACCGGAATCGCATCCCGGGCCCAAGCCGCCCAGGCCACACACGCCCGGCGCTGAAATTTCAGCCTAACAGCACGTCCGGCCACATCCAAACGTGGCGTCCGCCGCGTCAAAGCGGTAGATTTCCAGCAGTCTGTTTGAAACTCCCTCTGGAGCGCCCTACGGCAAGAAAGCAGATGTAGGCGTTCGGAAATTCTGGCGAACGGTCGATGGGTCTGAACTATATTTATCCGTTCAAACGATTGGTGAAATACGCAGGGGTATTGAAAACATCAAGCGTCGCGGTGATCTTCCGCAAGCTGGAAAATTGGAGCGTTGGCTCGATCTCATCGTGGAAAAATATAGCGATCGCATCTTGAATTTCGATGGAGAGTGCGCCCAGGTGTGGGGGAAATTGATGTCGCCGAACCATCAACACCCGATCGATAAGCAGATTGCTGCGATTGCGCTCATTCACAGCTTAACGGTGGTGACCCGAAATGTTGAAGACTTTCGCGGGACCGGTGTTGAATTGCAAAACCCTTTTGCGTAGCGTTGCGTTGGCAATGCCGGCTATGGGGCGCACTACGATGGTCAATGCGTCTTTTGACACAGGCTCGGGCGAAGTGCGGCGGCACGAGCGATAATCTTCTGACGGATGGTCCGCGTTGACATCAAGTGAGTTTTTCGAAAGTTGTCCGGACAAGTTATCGCGTATTTGAGAGACTATCGCAACCGACAAGTTCGACCTAGATAACCCAACAATGGCAACAATGGAGAGCAGCATGAAGCCAAACGACATGAAAGCCGCATTCAAGTGGGAAGACGCCCTCCTGCTCGACGACCAATTAACCGACGAAGAGCGCATGGTGCGGGACCAAGCGCACGCCTACTGTCAGGAAAAACTGATGCCGCGCGTGCTACACGCCAATCGCGACGAAGTATTCCACCGCGAAATCATGAATGAAATGGGCGAACTCGGACTACTTGGCGCCACGATCGATGGTTACGGCTGTGCGGGGGTGAACTACGTTTCCTACGGCCTCGTGGCGCGCGAAGTCGAGCGGGTCGACTCGGGCTATCGTTCTGCCATGAGCGTGCAATCGTCGCTGGTGATGCACCCAATTTACGCGTACGGCAATGAAGAGCAGCGCAACAAATGGCTGCCCAAGCTGGCGACTGGCGAGTTGGTTGGCTGCTTCGGACTCACCGAGCCTGGCGCCGGCTCCGACCCATCGGCGATGATCACGCGTGCCACCAAGACCGATGGCGGCTACATCGTCCACGGTGCCAAGATGTGGATCACCAACTCTCCGATCGCCGACGTGTTTATCGTCTGGGCGAAAGACACCACAGACGGCGACACCATTCGCGGCTTTGTGTTGGAAAAGGGCATGAAGGGCTTGTCCGCCCCAAAGATTGAGGGCAAGTTTTCACTACGCGCTTCGGTGACCGGTGAAATCGTCATGGATCAAGTGTTTGTGCCTGACGAAAATCTGTTGCCCAACGTCAAGGGACTGAAGGGACCGTTCGGCTGCCTCAATAAGGCGCGCTATGGCATCAGTTGGGGTGCACTGGGTGCGGCCGAATTCTGCTGGATGCAGGCACGCCAATACACCATGGACCGAATGATGTTCGGCAAGCCGCTGGCGCAGACGCAACTCATCCAGAAGAAACTCGCCGACATGCAAACTGAAATCTCGCTCGGTCTGCAGGCGTCGTTGCGCGTCGGGCGGTTGATGGACGAAGGTCGCGCCGCGCCGGAGATGATTTCATTGGTCAAGCGTAACAACTGCGGCAAATCGCTCGACATCGCCCGTGTGTCGCGCGATATGCACGGTGGCAATGGCGTGGCCGATGAATACCATGTCATCCGCCACATGATGAACCTCGAAGCCGTCAACACCTACGAGGGTACGCACGATGTTCACGCGCTGATCCTCGGTCGCGCCCAAACCGGCCTGAATGCGTTCTTTTGATCACGAGACTTCATGGAATCCTCGAATAAAACCGCACGACAAATCTGGCAAGACGTCAAAACCAACCCGAATCGCGCCAAGTTCGGCTTTGGTCGCAAAGCCGCACTGATCAACATTGATCCGCAGAACGCTTATACGCGCGTTGACGAGTTCAAGACGGCCTACGAAACCGATCCACGCCAGATCGAATACATCAACACCCTATCCAAACGATTTCGGACGCTGAAATGGCCGGTGGTATTCACCTATGTCGCGTACATGGAGTCAGGCGAGGACGCCGGCGTCTGGGGCACGCGTACCAATACACCCGACTCGTTGCAAAACATCATGCACGGCTCGCGCCGCGCAGCGTTCGACGAGCGTGTTGACGTCGATCGTACGAAGGACGTCATCTACTGTAAGAAGATGCCGTCGGTCTTCTTCGAAACGCAGCTGCAATCGTTGCTGGTCTGGCATCAGGTCGACACCTTGATTGTCACCGGTGGCTCGACCTCTGGCTGCGTGCGGGCGACCGTCGTCGACTCGCTCTCGCACGGCTACCGCACCATCGTGCCGGAAGAATGTGTGGCCGACAAACACGAGAGCTATCACTTCGCGAATCTCACCGACATGATGCTCAAGTATGCAGATGTGATGAACGTCAACGACGTCATCGCGTGGCTCGACCAGCAGTCGCACTCAACATCATGAAATCGGCGTGAAGCCCGAACCCGGCTACTACGACTATTGGCCATATCACGGTCGGCCGAAAATTGTTTGGCCGAACGGCGCAAAGCTCGCATTCTGGGTCGCACCAAACATCGAGTTCTACGAACTCAATCCGCCAAAAAATCCTTCACGCGCCGCTTGGCCACACCCCTATCCTGCAGTCCCCGGCTACAGCACCCGCGACTACGGCAACCGCGTCGGGCATATGCGTCAGATGAAACTGCTGGACAAGTACGGCATTCGTGGTTCGATTTCGCTCTCAACGGCTCTTTGTACGCACCATCCGGAAATCATTGCCATGTGTCGGGAGCGCGATTGGGAGTTTTTCACCCACGGCATCTACAACACCCGCTACACCTACGGCATGACCGAAGCGCAAGAGCGGTCAATGATTCTCGAATCAATGGAGACGATCGAACGGGCGACTGGCAAAAAGCCTGCCGGTTACCTTGCGCCGGCGCTGTCCCACTCTGAGGCGACCATCGACCTGTTCGCGGAGCTCGGCGGGACATATACGTGTGACTTGTTCCACGATGATCAGCCTACGCCGGTGCGCGTCCGCGGCGGCCAGCGTTTCGTATCAGTGCCCTATTCGCTGGAACTGAACGACACCATCGTTTACGTCGTCAACAAGATCGAGCCGCGTCGTTACGGTCAGATGATCAAGGATAGCTTTGATCGCCTCTACGCAGAGGGCGCGACATCAGGCACAGTGATGTGCGTTCCGACACACAATTACCAGGTGAGCTGCCCGCATCGCTTGAAAGCGTTTGAAGACGCGCTCGAGTACATCACGGGCCATCCGGATGTGTGGGTCACCACTGGGCGCGAAATTGCCGACTACTACCTGGCCAATCACTACGATGCCGCGCTTGACGATATCAACTCAAGAGGCAAGGCATGACCTCGCCTACCTCACCGCACCCACCGGTTTCTGAGGACTACCTTGAATACGGCATGCGCCGGGCTGGTATGGATCACGACCGTTATGCATGGTCGCTGCTGACTGATCGCAAGCCGGTCGTTTGGCCTAACGGGCGGAAGCTTGCCGTTTGGGTCAACCTAAGCCTCGAACACTTCCCGCTTAACCCGACCAGTAAGCCCGCCAAGCTGCCCGGCAGCATGACCATGCCCTACCCCGATTTGCGCCACTACTCGCTGCGCGATTACGGCAACCGTGTCGGCGTCTATCGCCTGTTCGATGCCTGCGACAAGTTCAACGTAAAACCGACTATCGCGATGAACGCGTGCCTTGCCGAACGATGTCCGGCGCTGCTTGAGGCCGTGGTAGGTCGTGGCGACGAAGTCATCGGGCATTCGTGGTCGATGGACACAGCGCACGCAGGCGGCCTCGACGAGACTGCCGAAGCTCTACTGATCAAGCGCTCGCTCGACCTACTTCGGCACAAAACCAAGCAAGACATCCGCGGCTGGTTATCGCCCGGCAAACTTGAGTCTGCCAATACGCCTGAACTTCTGAAAGCCAACGGCATCGCGTACTTTTGCGACTGGGTGAACGACGATATGCCCTATGCGTTCCACACCAAGCACGGCGACCTGACGGCGATGCCGCTGTCTACAGAGCTGGAGGACCGCATGGTGGTGATCAACAATTTTCAATCCGAGCAGTCGTGGTCCGAACAGATCATCGACGCCTGTGATTTGCTGCTAAATGAGGCACAAACACAGGGCGGACGGATTCTCTCCATTCCGTTGCATGCGTGGGTGATGGGACAGCCACACCGCATCAAGCATGTAGAAGCTGCGCTCCGATATGTCATGGCGCAGCCAGGTGTGTGGTCAGCCTCGGCCGATGACATTCATCGCGCGTGGGCAAGTCAGCAGTCGCTGAATTAAAAAACAAACACTAGCAATGACGGATGTTTTCAGCCAAAAATGCCTGAAAACACCCTTAAATACTTGAGTTTGATATTCCAACGCTACCAACAATTCCCACCTCAACTACGTCTCGGTCTGCGTTTGGTACAGGGTCTTTCCGATGTCGCCGCCGCGCGCATTGTCGCAGCACGATCGCACAAGGCCTTCATCGATATTGCCGACCTCAAGCGCCGCGCGGCGTTGGATGATGGCGGTATCAACGCGCTGGCCGCCGCCGATGCGTTTGCCAGCCTCACCGGCAACCGACGTCAAGCGCTGTGGGCGGCACTCGGGTCGGGGCGCGACGCTGCCATGTTTGTTGCCCCGGTCGACAGCGAACTGGTGCCACTGCGCGCGCCTACCGAAGCCGCAGATGTCGTCGCCGATTACCAAACCCTCGGACTCACCTTGCGACGCCATCCGGTCGCCATCCTGCGTCCCAAACTAGACAAGAGTGCGCACTGGTCCGCCGAAAAAAATCCGCGTGGCCCAGTCCGGCCAGCTGGTCCGCGTCGCGGGTATTGTCACCTGCCGCCAACGCCCCTCTACCGCCAGCGGCACTACCTTTGTCACACTCGAAGACGAGACTGGCTATGTCAACGTCATCGTCTGGTCGCGCCGAGCCGAGCGGCAGCGTAAAGAGCTGGTGTTCTCGCGGTTGATGGAAGTGGCAGGCACCGTCGAGCGCGAAGGTGAAGTGGTGCGTGTGGTGGCAGGGCACTTGATGGCCAAGACAGCGTTACTTGCGGCGCTGGCGGGGGAGGCAGGGGTGGAAGGTGCGGGTCTCAGTACAACCTCGCGGGATTTTCGGTAAGGGACGACGGACTTGAGCGGTTAGTGACCCTAGATGTTGGCGCTTACGTAAAAACGTGAGGCTGCCCCGATTGTCATGACACCAATCTGTCAATTAACGATTCATTTGGAGTAGCGAAGAGCCCACGGGGCCAGTTTGCTGAAATAAACGACGCTGCTTGCTATCGTTAGAAGCGTGATTGCCTTGCCGATTTCATCATCAGGAACGGTGTCTTCAATGACGATAGCGCGAGATTCGTCCTCCGCGCCAGCGCTCTTAAGATCAAGCATCTTACCTAAACCGCGATATACATTGTCCCAATCTACACTGTCGTCACCATACGCAACAGGCTGAATGAAAGTCTGGCGGTTATCTCTTTCTATAACAAAGGGAATTTCAATTTCATGACCGCTGGCTCCGGAAACAGTTACGTTGCGGCGTAGCATATTTTCACCCACCGTTTCAGCCAACACCTTGCCTACCTCTTCATTGAACGACGTTGAGCGCGGCTTTGGAAGCCAGCTTGATTCGTTGTGACTAACGATCATGCTTGCGTTTATAACGGATGCCACCGCATCTTTAAGGCAATCGGCGTTTACAACCTTAGCTATTTCGCCGCCGCCGGAAACAGTTACGTCGTCGCCCCATAGGCGGCGCAATTTTTCCATGCGAGCAGTACTAAGGTTAATGCCCATTGATGACGCATGCATTAATGATGCGGCGTTGTCCGTAACCTTAAATTGGTCAGCCAGCTTTTCTACGTAAAAAGCTAATACCTCACCGTCCTCGCCATACGTGAAGGGTGTCCAGACGCGGATTAAATCTCCGTTGATCATCTTGCAACGAAAACCCAAATCGCTAATTAGGTCAGTGCAGTTCATGTTCCCATGTCGATTGAAGTTTGCTTCCACAAGTTTTGTGCGGGCGGATACTTGAAGCCATTTGGAATAGTCAGGTTAGCGCTTTTCGCAAAATGCCGCCACGGCTTTTGGACGTCGCTTTGGTAATCATCAGCTAATGGCTCGGCGTAACGATCTTTTTCGGCCTCAGCCCACAAATGCTCATGAATTCCGCCAACGGATTTCTTATGGAACGGTCTACCTTTGCCGTAATCCTTGTTTACGTGCTGATCATCGGGGCCGCAGTCGACCGCATAGATGCGATTGTCTTTGTAAAGTAGCGTGAAACGACTTACCGCTGCTTTACCGTTTTTTG
>JAYVUH010000044.1:0-2453 GCA_043788115.1 Burkholderiales bacterium | reverse complement strand
TCGGGGTCGTTCAGGTCCGTGATCGCGTCGGGGTCGTTGAAATCGGCTTCGATATTGGTGTGATTTTCCGGGGTTGTCTCCACGGGAGTGGTCGGTGCCAAATCAGCCATAACGGCCACATCGGGCGTGAGTTGTACGAGCCGTGGATCGCCGATGACCCGCTCCAAAAGTCTGTCGACTTCGCCTTCATCGACAAGATACCGCGTGAACGCTTTCTTGATGTCTGCTGTTGTGAACGTCGATTGTTGGCACTCCAAAAGATCGACCACGACGTTTGGCCGGTTGCGAATTTCGGCGACGCGGAGATTTCGCATCACTTCGTCGGCTTCGAGCTGGTTGGGCGTTCGATCACTGGCAAGCATTGCTGAGACGGCAGGTCCCAGGTGCCGCCCTGGTGTTAAGGGGACGCCACGGGCTTTGTAACTCGCCATCGAGATGGCAAGATCGAGGTCTGCGGCACGGTAGGCAGCGTTAACGCAGGTCTCCCATCCCATGCGAATATCTCGCAGCTCCACCTTTCCGCCCATGAACGATTGGTAGATTTGTTTGCCGCGCATCGTGAGCATTGGCTTGCCGTTTTCATCATGCATCGGCGTGCGCTTGAGGCCCCAACCGGCTTCTAACGCGGGTCGCACGGTATGCATAAGATGTAAATGCGGATTACCCGGTTCATCGTGATAGACCCAATCCACGATATAGCCGCGCGGGGTGAGGTGCGTTTCAACGAAGGCTCTGGCGAGAACGATATTCTGTTGGGCTGAGAGTTCCACGGGCAACCCAATGTTCATCTCACGGGAATATTGCGCATCCTTTCTGATTTCAGCGGAATACACAGTATTCCAAAGCTTTGCCGAATTCGCGGCGACATCGGAACCTTGAAAGTCAGCGCGTGCCCAACTTGGCGCAGTATCCGGCAATGATAGTTCTGCATGAATGAGTTTGGGATCTGGTTGATTGACGAAGGTATAACCGGTCGCTTCTTCGAGCATGGTCGTGCGATGACGGTAGGCTGCAGCGCCAATGACGCTGCGGCTCCCTCTTATGATTTGTGAAGACAAATGAGCAATTGCCATCGGGGTATCGCATTCAAATACTTCTCGCATCGGCCCGATGCATAATTGCGCGACACACTCGATAAGGTTTGGGATATCTGATTTGGCACTGTTCTCAAAGGAGCAAATCAGGTAGGGCCCTATATGAGCAACGATTTTTTGTTGCTGAGCAACCTGCAGGAGCTGGCAACATGGCTGGGCGAAAAATTCCAAGGACTTTGGACGAGGCTGATATCGCAATTAGACAACTGACAGAACATCGAGCGCAATTGGCTGCTGAAGAAGGGGCACGCATTATGCGGTGCGCGAAACATGCAGGCTTTGACATGCAACGGCTTCCCGACGAGGTTCTGATTGCCTGCTTTCAATCAATTGTCCTCCAAGTTGCCAAAGACAAAACTGCCAACGCGCCGAGTGCATTACCCACTAAGCCGATTGGAAAAGCAGCTTCAGGTCTTAAAGCACTTGAGGGATCGCATGCAGGATGATGCTCGCAAGGCCGACACCCGCCGCAAAATCGAGCTTGGTGGTTTGGTGATATTGTCGGGACTGGGAGATTTGGATCGCGCGGCGATCCTTGGGCTTTTGATTGGATCAAAACAGCTCGCATCGTCGGGTGATGCCTAAATTCGTGCACGCGCTTTGGGGGAGTTGGCATTTCATAAAGCAAAGGCTGGAAGGAACGCCGATGGCTGACCTTGGCTCTCACGATAGGCAATCAGCCTATGATCGATTGCAGTCCACTATCGACGGCGCACGTCGTGTTCGCGCGGCGATGGTCTGCCAAGTTGAGTGGGTGTTGAATTTGTTTGGGCGGCACTATCGACCGGTGATCGAGTTGATTTGTTTGTTTTTGGGCGCGGTCTGGTTAGGCGTAGTGAGTGGCAATCAGCATGCGTTCGTGCTGAGTATTATGAGTGGGTCGCTGCTGGGACTGGCCATTGCCGAAACGTCGGGTGCCTCGTCGCGGGGCGCTGTTTTTTGTGCGTCCTTAGCATTGACACTCTATGGGCTGGTCATGATCCTTGCCCCGATGCGGGGAGCGATCGCTGCGGTATGGCCGCATTCGCGCGCAGACCTGGATCTGATGTTTGTTCAGCCTTGGCTCTGGATGGTTTGGTTTGCGCTGGCGTCGGTGGTGCCGTTGGCGGTTCAAGTTGCACTGATGATGGCCTTGTTGCGGGAGCCATACCGCGAGAAAAGCGGGGTTCTTGGTGATGCGCGATGGGCAACATTGCGGGAGGTCGCCCAAGTCTTTCCAAACGGTGGCGACATCATCGTTGGTGAGGCGTATCGCGTCGATGGTGGTCGTTGCGGGCGGATGTTCAAGCCAGCGACCTACGCGACCTGGGGTCGGGGTGGCCGTGCCCCTTTGGTGACATTTTCGGCGAAGTCCGGATT
>JAYVUH010000043.1:0-8396 GCA_043788115.1 Burkholderiales bacterium | reverse complement strand
TCCGTGATTTTTTATGTTCAGCTTGCGTTTGGCTTCGTTCCACGTGACCATATTTTATTGTATAGACAAAATACCGGTACGTCCAACGAAAATTAACGTCTAAGTTAAGCCGCGCCGAATGCGTCGGCTTGAATGCGCTGTTAGGCTCTGGCCAAGAATCGTGCGCATGATCTGTGCATGATCTCTGCAGTAGGGACGGCGAAGGCCGCAAGATCTCATCGATCACTGCTTACGGAAGAACCGCGAGGCAATTGTATTGGCCAGAACGCCTACGGATTGTTCCGGCTGATCAGAATTGGCAAGTACGATCACGGTGACGCCGTCGTCTGGAAAGTGCGTGAATGCCGTCGCGAAGCCAAGTCCCCCGCCTCCCTGGTGGCCAAATCGGGCGTGGCCGTTGAAGGGAGTAATGCCAAGGCCCAGGCCATATTTGGTAAGGGTCCCATCTTTAAGCCGCGTTGGGATTCGCATGCGCTTGCGGTACTCCTCCTGCAAGACAGCGTTCCCGGTGAATGCAGAGACGAACCGCACCATGTCATCCAAGGTCGATATGAGCCCGCCATTGGCGAACTCGTCGAGGTCAAAACGATGGGCGTTACGGTAGCCGCCAGTGGTGTGTGCATATCCATCAACGCGTTGCGGAACGACTGCCGTGTAGCTCAAAACTCCGGTTGCCTGCATGTCAAGTGGTCGTGTGATCCAACGTTCAAGAGCCGCCTCGTAGGAGCCACCAGTCGATCGTTCGATCAACATACCTAGCATGTAATAGCCGGTGTCTCCGTAACGCCACGAGCTGCCAGGAGCGAAATCAAGGGGATAGCATGCGACCTCCAGCACCGCGTCTCCACGGCGGTAGCTCGCCACGGTCTGGGTTTGATTGCATCTAACCCTTGAGCTGGTTGTAAAGCTTGGAATGCCACTGGTGTGATCAAGCAGCTGTGCCACCGTGATCGACCGCCAGTCGACGGGCAAACCGTCGAGGTGTTTTGCAACGGGATCGTCCAGCGCCACTAGGCCGTCCTGGACCAGCCGAAGTACGAGGGCCGCGGTAAAGGATTTACTGATCGAGGCGAGGTTAAAACGGGATTGAGAAGTGACCGGCGCTCCAAGTTCCAGATTGGACACGCCGTGCCCGCGCTTATAGATGACCTTCCCATCAACCAAAACAGCAATAGCAAGCCCCGGAATTCGGCGCTTGTTCATCACGTCTGCGATGTACTCGTCGAGGCCAGTAGCCCCCATACCGCCTTCATTTGCGGCTGCCGGCGGAGCCAGAAATGTGCACATCAAGAGGAGCAGTGGCGCAAGAGATGCGGAAATTCGGGTCATTACACACATGCTCCGCTGCGAGGGCTCGACAGAAAAGGAATAGGAAGATTGCCGTAGGGTCTATCCAAGCTAGTTCGAGTGGTTGAGGCTTCGGTACTCATAGCGGCGAGCAGTGAACGCAAAGCCAACCGGCTGGAAAGTTTTAACATCGAAGCCTAACGACAAAGTTCAACGGCCCGCTGACAGCGGGTCCGGTGGAACGTCGTGTTAGGTTTCTTCACCGTACCTTGCTCAGACGCTCAGCCATGCGGGTTTGCCAACCTGGACCTGTGGCTTTCCATTGCTCGATCACGTCGGTTGGCAGGCGCAGTGAGATCAATTTGCGTGGATTTGGCGAGAGTGGCCTTCCGCCTTTGTTGACCTTTGCGCGGGCAAGCATGTCGTCGGTAAGTTCAGGCAGTTCCTCGTACTCCGCAGCTTTCACCACATGCGCATCTACGCGCGCAAGGTCAGACTTCAACGAGCGGTGCGATGCGAGCTTGTTCGCGTTCATTTGCTTTCCTCATACTGAAGATGTGACGATCCGCGCCACGCGGCGTGTAGCCCAAGACAACCATCCGCTGTTCCAACAAGCCGTAGCAAACAATTCGCTTCTCACCGTAATCTCGTCGTTTGTCTTCAACCTCAAGCGTGACACCAGCGAACACCAACTCAGCGTCGGCGAAGTCCAGCCCACGTTCAGCCAATGTTATTGCGCGCTTGGCTGGGTCGAAGGTGATTGCCATCAAGTTATTGTAACTACAGAAACCTTCTGTGGCAAGCGGTTAAAATTGCGGGAGAAACTTAACGTGGAGCTAAGGGGCGGGCCGCTTACGGCACGTCCCGCTTGAGCGCCGGGTTATGCCTCATTCTTGGATTACGCCAGAAGACTTTGCCAAGTTGAGGATTTTCAACAAGGCGACGTGCTCTCCGTTGCCGTGCTTCTTTGCGACGTCGAGGGGACGTTGACCTTGATGATCACGTGCCTCTGGATCAGCGCCGGCTGCGATAAGCGCTTTGATTGTTGCGACGTTACCGTGGCTGGCGGCCCAATGCAGTGGCGTGTAGCCGCTTGATTCCTGTAAGTCGTGACGTGCGCCAACGGACAGGAGAAATTCGACGGCCTTTGCGTGACCCCAAGCGGCGGCCCCGAAGAGAGCTGTTTCTCCAATCGAGTCGCGCCAGTTAACGTCGGCGCCGGTCTGCAAGATACGCCTGATTCCCGCAATATCACCGGCCCACGCCGCAGCGTGAAGTCGCGATTCCGCATGACCGTCCTTAGCGGTGAGAAAGGCGTCGGTCATGAGGCATAACTCAATGTAGAGACGCGAAATGCCGCATATCGTGGCCTGATGCGCCCTACCGTGGCGGCGAATTGTACGGAAAAATACTTGCAATCAACAGGTTGCCTTCGTATACTGTATATGTGTACAGTCATAACAAAATCCCTATTTCCGGCAATTTGGGTCACCGGCTTCGCAGCGCCAATTCGGTCGCCTCGCCGAAGTCTAACGCTGCCCTGCCTGGGCTGCAAACGACAAAAATCCTCGATCAAGTTCGCGAACGAATTCGGTACCTGCACTTCAGCATTCGAACAGAACAAGCCTATTTGTATTGGATACGGTTCTTCATTCGCTGGTCGGGCACGCGGCATCCGCGCGACATGGGCGCAGTCGAAGTCACCGCGTTCCTCACCTACCTCGCCAATGAACGCAAAGTTTCGGTGTCGACGCATCGCGTGGCATTGTCGGCACTGTTGTTCCTTTACCAGAAGGTGCTGGAAGTAAACATGCCGTGGCTGGATGGACTAGCACGGCCTACGGTGCCGAGGCGGCTTCCGGTGGTACTCACCTGCGATGAGGTATCGCAAATTCTTGCGCTCTTGGATGGTGAACATGGGGTACTGGCAAAGGTTTTGTACGGCACCGGCATGCGCATCACCGAGGCGCTTCAACTGCGCGTCAAGGATGTTGATTTTGCGCACCGCGCCATTGTCATTCGCGAAGGAAAAGGCTTCAAAGATCGCGTCGTCATGTTGCCTGACGCGCTCGTTGCGCCGCTAACGCAACAACTCATCCACGCCCGCGCTTGCTGGGGGCAAGACCAAGCCGACCAGCGCCCCGGCGTGTTGATGCCGCACGCCCTGGCGAAAAAGTATCCCGGCGCCGCGACGAGCTGGGGTTGGTTCTGGGTGTTTCCACAATCGCGCGTCTCAAAGGATCCGCGCTCGGCTACGGTACGCAGACATCATCTCTACGACCAAACATTTCAGCGTGACTTCAAGCGCGCTGTTTCACGTGCGGGAATTTTCAAACCAGCCACGCCACATACGTTACGGCATTGCTTCGCGACACACCTGTTGCAATCCGGCTATGACATCCGCAGCGTGCAAGAATTGCTCGGCCACGCTGACGTAAGCACGACCATGATCTACACCCACGTCCTAAACGTGGCTGGGCGCGGCGTGATCAGCCCGCTCGATCGAATGTAGCCGCTCGCCGCTTCGGCAGAAAAAAGCCCCGCATCGCGGGGCTTTTTGTTTTGTCTTGGAGCGCTGCTTTGAAACCAAACTACGCCGCTTCGCGCGACGCCTTTTTGCGCTCGTGCTCCAACAAGAAACGCTTACGGATATGAATCGTCTTCGGCGTGATCTCGACCAACTCGTCGTCCTCGATCATCTCGATTGCAGACTCGAGCGTGATTTGGATCGGCGGTACTAGTGCCACGGCTTCATCAGTGCCTGAGGAGCGCACGTTGGTGAGCTGCTTACCCTTGATCGGGTTGACCACCAAATCGTTGTCGCGACTGTGCAGACCAATCACCATGCCTTCGTACAAACGGTCGCCCGGTGAGACAATCATGCGGCCACGGTCCTGTAGCTTCCATAGCGCGTAAGCCACGGCGTCGCCCTTCTCCGCAGAGATCAGCACGCCATTGCGGCGCGACGCGATATCGCCGCGCATTGGGGCATATTCGTCGAACACGTTGCTCTTCAGGCCGGTGCCACGCGTCATGTTCATGAAGTCGGTTTGGAAGCCAATCAGGCCGCGCGCCGGAATACGATAATCCAGACGGGTACGGCCGCGGCTGTCGGATGACATATCGACCAAATCGCCCTTACGCACGCCTAGCGCTTCCATCACAGCACCTTGATGCGCCTCTTCGACGTCAACGGTGAGCATTTCGTAGGGCTCACACTTCTCGCCGTTGATGGTTTTGTAGACTACTGTCGGCTTGCCTACCGCGAGTTCGAAACCTTCGCGACGCATGTTCTCCAACAGAATCGTCAAGTGCAATTCGCCACGGCCGGAGACGCGGAACACGTCCGTATCTTCGGTTTCTTCAACCTTGAGCGCAACGTTGACCAGCAGTTCTTTATCGAGGCGTTCACGAATCTGGCGGCTCGTCACAAACTTACCTTCTTGGCCCGCAAGCGGCGAGGTATTCACTTGGAAATTCATGGTCAGCGTGGGTTCATCCACACCCAACGTTGGCAGTGCCTCTGGCTTTTCGATGTCAGCAATCGTGCACCCGATCGCGAGGTGGTCAATACCGGTGATCAGCACAATCTCGCCGGCCTCGGCAGACTCAAGCTCAACCTTGTTCAGGCCTTGAAAGCCTTGAACCATATTGACACGTGCTTTCTTCTGCACCACTGGCGCCCCCGCTGCGCCGCCAGTCATGACCCAAACATCCTGCGCCCCTTTGACGGTGCCGCGACGAACACGTCCGACGCCGATGCGACCGAGGTACGTCGAGTAATCGAGTGCTGAAATTTGTAGCTGCAACGGCGCTGTCGGGTCACCCACAGGCAACGGCACGTGCTTCAACACCGTTTCGAACAGTGCGCGCATGTCGTTTGGCTTTTCCGCCAAATCTAGCGTCGCCCAGCCATTTAATGCGGATGCGTACACCACCGGAAAATCAAGCTGCTCTTCGGTAGCACCGAGCTTGTCCATCAATTCAAACGTGTGGTTGACGACCCAGTCAGGGCGCGCGCCGTCGCGGTCAATCTTGTTGACGACCACAATCGGCTTCAAGCCAAGCGCCAAGGCTTTCTTGGTCACAAAGCGCGTCTGTGGCATCGGGCCCTCGACGGCATCGACCAACAGCAACACGCCGTCAACCATCGACAGCACGCGCTCGACCTCACCACCGAAGTCCGCGTGTCCTGGGGTGTCGACGATGTTGATGTGGACACCGTTGTAATCAATAGCGGTGTTCTTCGCCAAGATTGTGATCCACGCTCTTTTTCCAGGTCGTTCGAGTCCATCACCCGTTCAGCAATGTGCTGGTGGGCAGCAAAGGTACCCGCTTGGTGAAGAAGCTTGTCGACCAGGGTGGTTTTGCCGTGGTCAACGTGGGCGATGATGGCGATATTACGGAGGGCGCGAGACATGAGGGAACACCAGCGAATGAATAATCTGCAATTTTAGCATTGTGCAGTGCAAAAACCCAGCGAAATCACATACTTAGAACAAGATATTTCTGTCGGCTGAGGCCGTCTAAGCGGTCGCGCGCGCGGAGCCGCCCTCTGCCCGCCAGCAAGGCTAAAACCCGCCGCCGCGAAATTCAAGCAGCCACCAGGATCGGGGAATAGGCTAAACTTTTCGCAATGCGTCGTTGTGTTGGAGATTTACAAAGCGCCTCCCGGCAGATCATCGCCGCTGGGCCAGGCAGCAGCGACCGGAGCCAGCAAGCGCTACAAAGACGACAAAAAGGGGCCACGACTCGGCTTGGGTGCGGTGCAAAGCGCCGCGAGGGTCGTAGCCACGGTTAGGATGGGGAAGGTGTCCGTGCGCAATCGTCCGTTTGCAAGGACATTACGGACGGCCACGAACACAAGAGGATGACGGTGATCGCCCCGGCAACGCCCGCGGCTTCCGCTCGTACGCGCCATGCAACACCGAACCGTTCTTGAATATCGCCGCTACCGCTATCTGAAGATCGCGCTGCTGTTGGTCGTCGCTTCGGTCGTCGCCTACCTCTATCAAACCGCACCGGTTGGCCGCTATGGTGGTACACCGGTAGGCTATGCGCTCGGCGGGGGTGCTGCGGCGCTTGTCCTCTGGCTTATGTGGCTTGGTGTTCGCAAGCGCCAGTACAAAGCATCTCGCACGTCGGTACAGGGCTGGCTTTCGGCGCACATCTATTTGGGCGCAACACTGATTGTCATCGCTACTCTCCATGCCGGGTTCCAGATCGGCTGGAACGTGCACACACTGGCGTATTTCCTGATGCTAATCGTCATCGCCTCGGGCTTCTTTGGTGTCTATGCTTACCTTCGCTTTCCGTCGCTCACCACCGAAAATCTCGGCGAGGACACGCTTAACGGCATCTTGCTAAAGATTGCCGATCTAGACAAAGAAGCGCGCAAGGTCTCGCTCTTCATGCCGGAAAACCTTTTGTCAGCAGTCACCCGGAGTGTCAATCAAACATATATTGGCGGCGGCGTATACGACCTGGTGAGAGCCAAGCACCCGCATTGTCCGACCAACGTCCTCATCTCGCTGCTTGAGGCCGCCAATAAATCAGGCGAGTTGCCAGGTCAGCAGGGGCAAAAGTTGCACGAACTGTATGCGTTGATACTGAACAAGCAACGGCTGGTCGCCCGTGCGCGCCGCGACGTCCGCTACAAAGCCATCATGGACCTGTGGCTCTATGTGCACGTGCCAGTGTCGTTCGCCCTCCTCGCCGCGCTGACCGCGCACGTCGTCTCCGTTTTCTTCTATTGGTAGGCTGCGGATGAAGCTGCTCCTGACGCGTATCACCTACGGCAAGCACGGGCAGGAAACGCGCGCCGAAGAGACCCTCGAGGGCGACAGCATCCTGATTGGCCGGGGGACGGATTGCAAATTCCACCTACCCGATCCGCGAGTCGCCCTCCACCACGCCACCCTGCGCGGCGAGGCTGCTGGCCGCTGCTCAATCGAGTCCGACGGCGGCACGCTGATTATTGACGGCAACGCCGAACGCGCGGCGCTGCTCAAAACCGGCCAACTGATTCGCCTCGGGCCATACAAGATTGAGATTGCGCCAACGCCGGCACCCGAGGCGGCCGACATTGCGATGACGTTGCAACTGGTAGAGCCGTTGGGCGACGAGCAACTATCGCGGGCGGCCTCAATGCGCGGCAAAAGGGCCCAACAACGCAACCTCGCCTCGACGTGGCTCTCCAAACGGCTGCTATCGTGGGGCGCCGCGGCCGCCATCTTGCTCGCTTTTCTCGTCTGGCCGGTCAATCAGGCACTTAAGCACGATGCGCACGATGCGCACGGCAGCAACCTTGCACACGACCCGCACCACGGCATGTCAGCCGCGCCGGGCAAAGGGTTCACCGCCATGCCCGCTATGGCCGCGTGGGATCCGGGCCCGCTCGACAGTGGCCATGCAACGTTTGGCCGCGATTGCGGAAAGTGCCACCAGACGCCCTTTACGCAAGTCAAAAACGACGCTTGCGAGAGTTGTCACAAAAGTGTTGGCTGGCATTTTCCGCTCGACACACCGGCCGCCAACACCTTGCACAAGCAGGTGTTCGGACTCGACGAGAGCGAGGGCCGCTGCGCTGCGTGCCATCGCGACCACAAAGGAATTCACGCGCTCAAACGGCAAGATTCACCAATGTGCACAAATTGCCATCAAGACTTGAAAACGCGCCATTCGGAGATCGCCTTTGCCAACATCACAGACCTGAAAGCCGATCACCCCCCATTCAAACTTTCGATGCTGGTCCCCGGCAAAGCGGGCCGCACGACCGTGGAACGCGTCGCTCAAGACGACAAGGCGAAGCTGGTTGAACGCTCCAATCTCAAATTCCCGCACGACGTGCACCTATCGCCCAAGGGTGTGCGCGGCCCCGTTGGCAAACAGATTCTCGGCTGCGAGAACTGTCACACGCCGGACGAAACGGCGACGCGCTTCAAGCCGATCAGCATGAAGACCCACTGCCAGGAGTGTCACTCGCTCGAATTTGAACCGAAGGCAACGACCCGCCAGGTACCGCATAGCAGCGTGGCCGACGTGGTCGCGACGATCAACGAGTTCTACGCCCAAGCCGCCCTGCTCGCCAAGCCCATCGATCAGGTGGC
>JAYVUH010000042.1:0-2633 GCA_043788115.1 Burkholderiales bacterium | reverse complement strand
GTGGCAGGAACAAGGCCGCACGCTGTACCGCATCAAAGGACCGCTGGTCGGCTCGTTAATTCTCAATGAGTTCGTTTACCAGGACGACGACAAACCGTTCTACGCGATGGTACAGGCCCTCGAGGGCAAGACCTGTGTATTACGAACACTCAAGGACTACACGCATCAAAAGAACAATGTGTGGGGCATCGTTGCGCGTAACCGTGAACAGAATTTCGCGCTCAATATGCTGATGGATCCTGAAGTGGATTTCGTCACGTTGCTGGGCCAGGCGGGTACTGGCAAGACACTGATGACATTAGCCGCGAGCCTAATGCAAACGCTCGAATACAAAATATATTCAGAGATCATCATCACCCGCGTCACGGTTCCGGTCGGCGAAGATATCGGCTTCCTGCCCGGCACTGAGGAAGAGAAGATGAATCCTTGGATGGGCGCACTCGAAGACAACCTCGATGTGCTCAACGCCTCCGACGAAGAGTCGGGCGATTGGGGACGCGCCGCGACCCGCGACCTGATCCGCAGCCGGATCAAGGTGAAGTCGCTGAATTTCATGCGCGGCCGCACCTTCCTCAACAAGTTCTTGATCATCGATGAGGCGCAAAACTTGACGCCCAAGCAGATGAAGACGCTGATCACGCGAGCCGGTCCGGGCACCAAAGTTGTCTGTCTGGGCAATATCGCCCAGATCGACACGCCGTATCTGACCGAAGGCTCGTCCGGTCTGACGTATGTTGTCGATCGCTTCAAGGGCTGGCGTCATTCGGGGCACATCACGCTGCAGCGCGGCGAACGCTCTCGACTCGCCGACCACGCTGCCGAGGTTCTTTGAGGCATCGCTCGATAAGTACCAACGTTGCCATTATTGCCACGGCGATGTTGGCCACGCTATCTTGTGCAGAAGCGTCAAACGCACCGTTGTCTAACCAAGATATCGAGTCGCCTGCCGCCGCCGCCATTCGCAAACTCCAAAAAGAAAACGTCCTTGCACCAAAGCCTAGACGTTTCTCTCTTGCTGAACAGCGCGAACAAGAACTCGTGACGGCGCGCGGACTCGATGAGATTACGGTGTTCGGTGCACGCGACCCAGAAGACGTAATCAAGAAACTTCCGCCGATGTTGGCGTTTCGTGAGCGTATGGATCGCGAACGTCCGATGACCCCGAAAGAAAAGACGCAACTGGTGCTCTGCTTTATCGGCCTGTGCGGCAGGAACTACGGACCGGACGGCGCCCCCGTTGAGAGCAAGGCGTTCACGCGCGGCGAGCAAGCGGCTGGCAAAACATCGCTCGAACTCTCGCAGCAATTCCGCGGAACCTTTCAATGAAGTGACTGCAACAGGCCGCCTCAATGCTGCGGCGCATCATACAAATGCGTGTTACCGACCGCGAATCCAGCTCGCTTCATCGGTTAACATGGGGCATAACGTACAAAAATATCGATCCGCCTCACGCGAATGCGCTGACAATAAGCGCAGCGTAAAACAGAAATTCAAACCCTCGCCTCGAACCGGTTACACGCACTTTGAAAAAAGGTTTTTACACCATCATGGGCGCGCAGTTTTTCAGCTCGCTCGCTGATAACGCGCTGTTCATTTCCGCCATCGCACTCATCCAGCTACTCGAAGGTCCGAGCTGGATGACGCCGATGGTCAAATGGGGCTTTGCGGTCTCCTACGTGGTGCTCGCCGCATTCGTTGGGGCGTTTGCAGATTCGATGCCCAAAGGCAAGGTGATGTTCATCACCAACACGATCAAGATCGTCGGCTGTTGCGTGATCTTCTTCTATGACGCCGTCAGCCTCACTGGTAATACCGAATTTTGGGTGGTCTTCTACGGTTACATGATCGTCGGTGTCGGTGCTGCCATGTATTCACCGGCCAAATACGGCATCCTCACTGAACTGCTGCCGCCCGATCAATTGGTCAAGGGCAACGGTTGGATCGAAGGTCTCACGGTGCTGTCTATCATTCTTGGCACGGTAGTCGGCGGCATGCTCATCAGCCCGAAAATATCGGCCATATTGTTGTCGTACGACTTTCCGTATTTCCAAACCGGCATCGACACTGCACCGGAAGCGGCCATTGTGGTCATCGCGCTTTTTTACGCCATCGCGGCGGTCCTCAATTTGTACATTCCTGACACTGGTGCACGCTACGAAAAGCAGGAGCGCAACCCGGTCCGCCTGATTACGGATTTCTGGCATTGCGTCGATACACTCTGGCGCGACAAACTTGGGCAAATTTCACTATCAGTGACCACGCTCTTCTGGGGTGCAGGTGCCACCTTGCAGTTGATCGTGCTTGAGTGGGGTCGTCAGCAGCTCGACCTGCGCCTCGATCAGGCATCAGTCCTGATGGGCATCACCGCCGTCGGTACCGTCGTGGGCAGTATCATTGCCGGCAAGTTCATGACGCTCAAGAATGCGCTGACGGTACTGCCATTTGGTGTCGCCATGGGTTTCGCGGTAATGCTAATGCCGCTGACCTTTTCCAAGCCGGCTGTGTACAGCCTGTTGATATTTGTCGGTGGCTTGGGTGGCTTCTTTGTGGTGCCGATGAACGCCCTGCTGCAACATCGCGGGCATGTGTTGCTGTCGGCCGGTCACTCGATCGCCGTGCAGAACTTCAATGAA
>JAYVUH010000041.1:0-13725 GCA_043788115.1 Burkholderiales bacterium | reverse complement strand
CCGGTGAGCGCGCTTACCGCGCCGTCCACGGGATCGATGGCGACGAAAGCCGCCTCAACCTTGGGCAGCTGGGCAATCGACGCGCCACCCTTCTCGTCGATTGAAAGGCGGATGATCGAACCACGGACAAGCTTTCCGGGGCCGGCCTTTTCCGCCAGTGCGCGTGATGCAAACTTGATGGCATCTCCCGTGAGCGTAACGTTGTCACCACGTTTAGTGACCGCGAGCACTTGCTTACTATCGGCGCTGAGAACCACTGCCGGCATCAATTCACCGACAATTTCGCGCTCGGCGAGCGCCTCTTCGATGGCCTCTTCGGCGTCTTCTTTCGTTGCCGGCAGACTGATGAGTCCTTCCGGACCACGATAGCCGTGCCGACGGTCGTATTCAAGTACGCCTTTTCGAAGCGCGGCCGTCGCCGCGTCCTGATCAGCCTTGCGAATGGTGGTGATCACCCGAATACCGCTGACATAGGTCTTGTCGCCGTATTGCTCGAAGACCTCCTGGCGCGCCATTTCTGCCATGTGCTCACCGCTCACCGAGTACATCTGGCGCTCCCGGTTGAACTTCAGGACTTCGGCGCGCGCGGCGGCAAGTTTAGCGTCATCGAGAAACTTGAGTTCGCCCATCCGCCGCAAGACGTATTGCTGGCGCAACGTCGCGCGCTTGAGATTGTTGAACGGGTTGTATTGGGACGGCGCTTTTGGCAAGCCCGCCAACATGGCCGCTTCAGCGGCACTGAGCTGGCTGACGTCCTTGTTGTAATAGACGCGACTGGCGGCCGCAAAACCGTAGGCTCGGTTGCCTAGGAAAATATGGTTGAGATAGATTTCGAGGATCTGATCCTTTGACAGGTTGCCCTCAATTTTGTAAGCGAGTAGCCACTCCGACACTTTTCGGGTAATTGTTACCTCGTTTGTCAGAAAGAAATTGCGGGCGACCTGTTGGGTAATGGTAGACGCACCCCCTTTCGATTTGCCGGCCATCAACGCTGCAAATCCCGCTCTGCCGAGGCCCAACCAGTCCACGCCGCCGTGTTGGTAGAAACGCTCATCCTCGGCGGCAAGGATGGCCTGTTTCATGACCGTCGGGAAATCTTGAATTTTGACGAACGAGCGCTTTTCCTCGCCGAACTCGCCGATCAAATCACCCTCGATGGTGTAGACCTTCAGCGGTAGCTTGGGACGATAATCCGTCACGGCGTCGATGGACGGCAGGTTGGGATACAGCAATACCAGCGTGAGGGCCGCGATACCGATTGCCACGAGCAACAGTGATCCTAGCAAAATCAGAGGGTAGAACCACCAGCGAAGCAGCATGCGTGAGGACCGGGGACGGGAAAACGCCCAGCATTGGGGAAAGGAACCTGATTATATCGACACCCCCTTGTCGGGTCGGCTGACGGCACGGGCAATCATGGCAGCAATCTGACGCGCCCGGGCTTGTGGCTAGATGATTTGACCCAGCCAGCCCGGCGACGGGCGTGGACTTCCTATAGGACGGCGAAAACAGGTGAATTTCGCGATCAGGACGCGCCGCATTTATGGGTCGTTTTTGAAAAAAAGCTTTACACGTCCGTTACTTGTTGCTAGGATTTAATGTAAATTGTATAAAGTTGTTTGTAACGAAGGAAGCGCCAAGCGTCCTGGGCGCGCAGATATTCTTGATAGGCAGTTGATCCGGAGCATCGGTGAACAAGTGCATAGCGCGGTCAGACCATAAGAACAGCTTTTGCGTAGGCGGAAGAAATTTCGCCGCGCCCACATGAAGGTATAGCCCTCCATGCTTAAAGAAAAACTGGCGGATCAGTTCGAGTTCCTTCGGGCCAAGGCGCCTCCGCTGATCGGGGTTGATATCAGCTCGTCCTTTATCAAGATGGTCGAGATCGTCGACGCCGGCAAAGGGCTGTATCGTGTAGAGCGCTACGTGGTTGAGCCACTTCCCCGGGATACGGTATCAGACGGCAACATTGCCAATATCGAGGCGGCAGGCGAAGTCATGAAACGTGCTCACAAGCAAATGGGCACGCGCATCAAGAATATTGCGCTGGCCTTGCCTTCAGCCGCGGTGATTACCAAGAAGGTGTTGTTGAAGGGCAATCAGCGCGAAGAGGACATGGAGTATCAAGTCCAGTCCGAAGCCAATCAGTACATTCCATTTAGTCTCGATGAGGTTAACCTCGATTTTCAGGTGATCGGGCCGGCGCCAAACAGCGAGGAAGAAGTTGAAGTTTTAATTGCGGCTTCTCGCAAAGAAAAAATTGAAGATCGCGTCGCCGTCGCCGAGGCGGCAGGCCTGAAGACGATTGTGATGGACGTGGAGTCATACGCCGCGCTAGCCGCCTTTGACATGATCAAGGGTGCGGCAACCGGCATCGAAGACAAGCACGTCACCGCGATTGTCGATATCGGTGCGCAAACCACTCGAGTCACCGTAATGGCCGAGGACCAACAGGTCTACTCGCGCGAACAGCAGCTTGGCGGCTACCAGCTGACGCAGGACATTTCCCGCCAATTTGGCATGCCGGTTGAGGAAGCGGAAGTTGCGAAGAAGACGGGTGGGCTGCCGGAAAACTATGACCCCGACGTGTTACAGCCGTTCAACGAAAAAATCGTGCTCGAAATATCGCGAGCGTTGCAATTCTTTTTTACCTCAACCCAGTTCAGCAAGGTTGACCATATTGTGCTTTGTGGCGGCTGCGCGATGTTAGGCGGCTTAGAGGAGATGGTGGCACAACGTACGCAAGTGCATACGGTGGTGGCAAACCCGTTCGCCAATATGGCGTTGTCGTCGAAGATCAAACCGCGACAACTCACCGTCGACGCGCCGGCCTTAATGATCGCGTGTGGTCTGGCGATGAGAAGGTTTGATCCATCATGATCCGCGTAAATCTACTCCCGCACCGCGAGGCAAAGCGCAAAGCGCGCCAGCAGGCGCTCGCCGTTCTCGCCGGACTGACCGCCGCATTGGCGCTCGGCATTGGAGGCTTTCTCTGGGTCGTGTTCAATGCACAGGTCGATAACCAGAAAGAGCGCAACAAGTATCTCAACACTGAAATCGGCAAGCTCGACAAACAAATCGAAGAAATCAAGAAAATTCGCGAAGAGACCGCTTCGCTGTTAGCCAAAAAGCAGGTTGTAGAAGGCCTGCAGAGCAATCGCTCCGAACCCGTTCAGTTGCTCGATCAAATGCTGCGCCAGTTGCCCGAAGGGCTGTACCTGAAATCTATTCGTCAGACGGGCAACAAGATAAACGTTACCGGTTACACCCAGTCGCAGGCGAGGGTGTCGGCATTCATGCGCAACATTGAGGCTTCACCGTTTCTGGAAAATCCGAATCTGATTGAAATCAAGGCCGTCATGGTCGCGTCGCAACGCGCCAATGAATTCAATCTTGATTTCTTCATCAAGCGGGCGAAGGCAGAAGAAAAAGGGGGCGCCAGAAAAGGCGCGCCTAGCGCTCCGGTTAATACCCCGGAGAAAAAAGCATGAATAAGTGGATTGAAGAACTAAAACAACTCGACCCGAAGAACCCTGGCAACTGGCCGTGGCCGTTCAAGGCAGGCGCGTTGTTGCTGCTGTTCGTCGGCCTGCTGGCCGCGGGCTGGTTTCTGCTATTCAGCGCCCAGCGCGACGAGTTGGAAAAAGAAGAGAAAAAGGAAGCCGATCTTAAATCAACGTTTCTTGAAAAGAAAAAACTTGCAGTCAATCTCGAGGCTTACCAGCAGCAACGCGCAGAAATTGAACAATCGTTTGGCGCGTTGTTGAAGCAATTGCCGACCAAGTCGGAAATTGAAGCGCTGATTATCGACATCAACCAAGCAGGCTTGGGTCGTGGTTTGCAGTTCGAACTCTTCAAGCCCGCGCAAAATGAAAACTTTACGGAGTTTTACGCAGAAAAACCTGTAGAGCTGAGAGTGACGGGCAATTATCACGACTTGGGTGCCTTCGCCAGTGACGTGTCGAAGCTGCCGCGCATTGTGCTGCTAAACGATCTCAAGATCGAAAATCTTAGGGATGGCGCGCTGTCGATGGAAGCCAAGGCCAAGACCTATCGTTATCTAGATCCGGAAGAAATCGCGGCACAGCGCAAGACGACCAAAGCGCCTGCCAAGCCGGGAGGCAAATGATGATGCCGATTCGCATTAAGGCAGTTGTTGCCTGTGTCGTCGTTCCGGTCGTGTTGGTCGGTTGCGGCGAGGGATTCTCAGACCTGCGCCAATTTGTCAAAGACTCAGAGAAGAGTGTGCCTCGCAAGATTGAAGCGCTCCCGCAGGTCAAACCGTTCTCGCCTTTTGCGTACGAGGGTTTTGACCTACCTGATCCGTTCAAACCACGAAAACTTGCGATCAAGCAAGAAAATACCGGCGCAAATGCACCCGATCTGAATCGTCGCAAAGAGTCGCTGGAAGCATTTCCGCTCGAGCAACTCAAGATGGTGGGAACGCTAAACCAAGCCGGGGTCATGTTTGCGTTAGTGCGCGCCGAAAAGACCCTCTACCGGGTTAAGAAGGGCAACTATCTCGGCCAGAACTTCGGCTTGATCGTAGATGTCACAGATTCCGAAATCAAACTTAAAGAAATCGTTCAGGATACCGCCGGCGACTGGGCAGAGCGCGAGAGTGTGCTGCCGTTGCTTGAAGGCCCTGCTCCGGGAGGGAAATAGACATGCAAGCCACATTTACCCAATCGTACGTCCGAGCGCCGATATTCGGGCTACCCCGGACCCTGACACGTTTCGTCCATACGGCGATTCGGTATACGAGCGTCGCGTTACTAGCGTTCGGGCTGCCCTCGGTCGTAAATGCGCAGGAGCGCAACGCCATCGAATCGATCACCGCAACATCCCAGGCGGGTGGTAAGGTATTGATCAAGGCGACGTTTAAGACACCGCTGACGGCGGTCCCGAACGGCTTTACGGTCACCAATCCCGCCCGTATTGCGATCGACCTGCCAAATATTGTGAACGGCATCGGCAAGACGCTCGTCGAAATTGGGCAGGGCGACGTTCGCACTGTGAACGTGGTCGAAGCGGGCAACCGCACTCGCTTAGTGATCAATCTGACCAAGGTGCTGACATATACCTCCGCACTCGATGGCAGAGCGCTGACGCTTACGCTCGATGCAAGTGTGCAAAGCGCGATGAAGGAAACGGCGCAGGTGACACGATTTGCGGAACCAGCACAGGCAACCGCGACAACGCGACACTCAATTCGCGATGTGGATTTCCGTCGGGGCAGCAATGGAGAAGGTCGCGTCATTGTCGATTTGTCGTCTGCTACAACCGGCATTGATATCCGCCAGCAGGGCAAAGTCGTGATGGTGGATTTTGTCAATACGGGGGCGCCGAAGAATCTTATTCGACGGCTTGATGTACTCGATTTTGCAACGCCCATCAGAACGGTCGATGTAATTGATCAAGGCGCAAATACGCGGATGGTCATTGAGCCGCGGGGACAATGGGAATATTCGGCCTACCAAACTGATACACAGTTTATTGTTGAAGTGAAGGCGATCAAAGAAGACCCGAACAAGCTGGTTCAAGGAACGGGTTACAACGGCGAGAAACTTTCCCTGAATTTTCAGAACATTGAAGTTCGCGCGGTTTTACAGGTGATTGCCGACTTTACGGGGCTCAACATCATCACCTCTGACACGGTCGGCGGCAGCCTGACGTTGCGCCTCAAGGACGTCCCATGGGACCAGGCGCTAGACATTATTCTGCAGTCCAAGGGGCTGTCAAAACGCAAGAACGGCAATGTCGTATTGATTGCGCCGTCCGATGAACTGGCGACCAAAGAAAAACTGGCCCTCGAAGTTGCACTGCAAACCACAGAGTTAGAGCCGCTGCGCACAGAAAGCTTCGTGCTCTCGTACGCCAAGGCGGGTGACGTTCGCAGCCTACTAAGCGATGGGCAACAGAAAATTCTATCCAAACGAGGATCCGTGACGGTGGATGCACGGACCAACACGATGTTCGTGCAGGACGTTGCCGCGCGACTCGACGAAGTGCGAAGACTCGTCGCACAGCTTGACGTGCCCGTGCGTCAAGTGCAGATCGAGGCGCGCATCGTGATTGCCGATGACAACTTCCGCAGACAGCTTGGTGCCCGATTTGGCACGGCGGCCGGAACCACGGCCGACGGCAAGAATATCGGCACCTCTGGCTCGGTATCTAACGCGAATGCCATTGCCCGGGGCGCCCAGCCGGCAACCCCCTTTTCGCTTGGCGATCTGAACGTGAATCTGCCGGTTGCCGCAGCAGGCACGCTGGGATTGAGTTTTCTAAATCTTGGCAACGGCAACGTGGTGAATCTGGAGATTTCTGCGCTCGAGGCAGACAACCGCGGTAAGGTCGTGTCGAATCCGCGAATTGTGACTGCGGATAAACGCAAAGCCACGATCACCCAGGGTACTGAAATTGGCTTCCAGACGCAGGCGTCAAGCGGCGGCACCACGACGCAGTTCAAGCCCGCAGTGCTATCGCTCGACGTAACACCGCAAATTACGCCGGACGACAAAATTATCATGGACCTTGACATCAAAAAGGACAGTGTCGGCGCACTGATCGGTGGCGTTCCATCGATTGAGACGCGCACGCTGAAAACGCAAGTACTTGCCGACAATGGCGAGACGGTTGTCCTCGGTGGAATTTATGAGCAGACGACGCGCACCGACGTGACCAAGGTGCCGCTGCTTGGGGATATTCCATTCTTAGGCAACCTGTTCAAGACGACGTCGAAGCGCGATGAAAAGACCGAACTGCTGATTTTCATCACGCCGCGCATCATTAAGGAGCAGTTGTCGGTCCGCTGAACATCGAATGACAAGAGGTCTCGGACGGGGCGCTGCAAGCGCCCCGTTTGATTTTTCAGAGAGCCTGCATGCCGTTGTCTAAAAATGTGTTTTTGATTGGAATGCCCGGGGCCGGCAAAAGCACCGTTGGCCGTATGCTCGCCAACGCACTTGGTCAGCAATTCGTTGATAGCGATGAAGAAATTATGCGTCGCAATGGCGTTGAAATTTCGACGATATTCGAAATCGAGGGTGAGGCGGGTTTTCGCGAACGCGAGGCATCGGTGCTTGACGAGTTGACCAGCATGGATGCGGTGGTGCTCGCCACAGGTGGCGGTGCCGTGCTGCGCGAGGACAACAGAGATGTGCTTCGTTCGCGCGGCCTGGTGATCTACCTTCGTGCTGATATCGATATTCTCTGCGCACGAACGAAGAAAAAACACAACGTAGCCAACAAACGACCTTTGCTTGACGGGCCGGACGGGAGGGCGATGTTGCAAGGACTGCTTGCTGTGCGCGAACCGCTCTACAGCAAGACGGCGCATGCAACCATCGATACCAGCATGGCTGATCGTACAAAATTCATGCGGATGTTACTCAAGACTGTCGAAGATGTGCGCCAGGCAGGAGCCGCAGCCGAACACGTGAAGCACGCTTGAATGCGACATAACAAAGGCGGCTGACCCGCCGTTAACGGCCGCGATCTGCGAACATGGCCCCCAGGACTTCGCTTAATCGGCCAACGAGTGTACGAATGACCTATTCCACAAAATCACCGTTTCGATCGAGATCAGAGCATGTCGAACAATAGCCCCAAGGGCTCAGAAAGCCTGCGTTTGGCGTTAGGCGCACGCAGTTACACCATCGAAATCGGCGCAGGTCTGCTAGAGCGCGGTGTTCCTCAAGAGATAGTGCAGATGGCATCCAAGGTTGTGGTGGTGTCCAACGATGTCGTGTTCCCAATTTATGGCGATCGCGTCATATCAGCGCTGGCGGCAGCAGGTCAGTCGGCGTTGTCTATCGTGCTGCCCGACGGCGAGGCGCACAAAGACTGGCAAACGTTGAATCGCATTTTTGATGGGTTGCTGGCACATGCCTGCGACCGAAAGACGCTCTTGATCGCGCTGGGCGGCGGCGTGGTCGGTGACATGGCCGGTTTCGCCGCTGCGACCTACCAGCGTGGCGTTGCGTTCGTACAGATTCCCACCACCCTGCTCGCACAAGTCGATTCATCGGTGGGTGGTAAGACGGCGATTAACCACCCTTTAGGCAAAAACATGGTGGGGGTGTTCCATCAGCCAAAGTACGTGCTGATTGACCCCAATGTGTTGCACAGTTTGCCGGAGCGCGAGTTCCGCGCTGGGATCGCCGAGGTCATCAAATACGGTGTTGCGCTGGACGCCACATTCTTTGCATGGTTGGAAGCGAACGTGGAGGCGCTCAATACCCGCGACAGCCTTGCGCTCACATACGCTATTCGGCGGTCTTGTGAGATCAAGGCGGACGTCGTTGCCGCCGATGAATTTGAAACAAAACAGAGCGGCGGTCGCGCACTGTTGAACTTCGGTCATACGTTCGGGCACGCCATTGAGTCGAGCCTAGGCTACGGCGTGTGGTTACACGGTGAGGCGGTTGCGTGTGGCATGGTGCTGGCCGCCGAACTTTCGGCTTCGCTCGGATGGCTGCCCGAAGCGGACAATCTGCGCATTAGCGCGCTGCTCCGGCGAGCGGGTCTGCCGACGTCCTTACCTGAGATCGCCACCAACACGATGCTTGAACATATGTCGCGAGACAAGAAAAACGAACGCGGCGCAATTCGCTTGATTTTGCTGGATCGGATCGGGCAGTCTCGCGTCGATGCAACGTCGGCACGCGATACGATTGGCGCGTTTCTCGACGGCCGACAACAATAAACGCGCACAGCGGCTGGCACTTTCAGCCCATTCGCGCTGAAAAGGCGCTTGCCCACTACGGCTTTAGCGGGGGACCAATCGTTTGAGAAATACCGACATTTCCTTAGCGGCTTGTTTGTCGCCTCTTTCTTCTGCGGAAGCAATGCCAGAGCGATAGGCTGCAGCGGCGGCGGCATTATCGCCGTTCGCCGCAAGGGCTTTTCCAAGCAATTTCCAGGCAGCGGAGTAGCGCGGGTCGTGTGCTACAGCCGCTTGTAGGTGCGGCACCGCCCGCTCCGCGTCGTCAGCCAGCAGGTAGGCATTGCCTAGCGAAAATCGCAAGAGCGCGGAGTCTTTGCCAGCCGCCAACATCGCTTCAAAATTCTTGATCATTGTCATCTGGTGGAAGCCTCCGTTTGTCCTGCCAACGCAACGCCGAGATGCATTTCGGCTATCATTTCTGTTCTACGCTTTGCCGCGCACGTTGCTTATTTTCCCCCCTGTTCACAGGATCCTCCCATGCCGCCTTCCCGCCGCCAGTTTTCCAGCCACTTTGCAACGAGCATGCTCGTTGCTTTTTCGTTCTCGCTTGGGCTGGTCCCAATCGCATCGGCCGAAACCAAAGGTCGTGTCGTGTCGATCGGCCTACAGGCGGCCATCACGTCGATGGATCCGCATTATCACAACCTTTCGCCGAACAACTCGATGATGTTGCACGTGTTCGAAGGGTTGATTGCACGCGACGAGAACCAAAAGCTTACACCGGCCCTCGCGGTGTCGTGGAAAGCGATAGATGACCTGACGTGGGAATTCAAACTGCGCAAGAACGTACGCTTTCACGATGGCTCCCTGTTCTCTGCCGATGACGTCGTCGCCTCGCTGAAGCGTGCGCCCAACGTGGCCAACAGCCCGTCGTCGTTCGCGACATTTGTGAAGCCGATTGTGGATGTGAAGCTAGTCGATGCGTACACCATCGTATTCAAGACGGCGACGCCAAATGTGCTGCTGCCATCCGACCTAGCTTCAGTCATGATCATCAACAAAAACGTTGAGAAATCAACCACCGAGGAATTCAATAGCGGCAGAGCGGCGATTGGTACAGGTCCCTACAAGTTTGGGGAATATGTTCCAAACCAACGCGTGTTGTTCAAAGCCAACTACGGCTATTGGCGTGGCGAAGAGCCGTGGGACAAGATCACTTTCAAAATGCTCACCAACCCGGCAGCCCGTGTGGCCGCAATTCTGTCGGGTGATGTGCAACTGATTGAAACGGTACCGACTGCCGATATTGCCAAGATGGCGACAGACAAGAAGCTGTCACTGGTCGACAAGGTGTCGAACCGCGTCATTTACGTACACATGAACCAGAGTACGGAGAAGTCTCCACCGTTCGTCACGTCGAAGGATGGCAAGCCGCTCGACAGAAATCCGTTTCGTGATGCGCGGGTACGCAAAGCGCTTTCAATGGCAGTGAACCGCGACGCCATTGTGTCGCGCGTGATGGAGGGCAAGGCGGTTGCTGCTGCGCAGCTGTTGCCGGACTTCTTCTACGGCACCAGCAAGAAACTCAAGCCGATGAAGTTCGATCCAGAAGGGGCGAAAAAACTACTCGCCGAAGCCGGCTTTCCGAACGGCTTTGCGATGACCATTCACGGGCCAAACAACCGCTATATCAACGACGCTGGCATCGCACAGGCGCTGGCTCAGATGTATACCCGCATCGGCATCGACACCAAAGTGGAAACCATGCCATCGTCGGTTTACTTCACGCGCGCGACCAAGCTTGAATTTGGCTATATGTTGCTCGGCTGGGGCACCGAATCTGGCGAGCAGGGTTCGGCGATGCGATCTTTACTTGCGACGTATGACACGGCCAAAGGCATGGGCGTCACAAACCGCGGTCGTTACTCCAATCCTGCTTTTGACAAGGTGCTTGCGGACGCGCTGGTGACGATGGACGACAAGAAGCGCGAAGCCATGATTATTCAGGCCGCTGAAATGGTGATGGGCGACGTTGGATTGATTCCGTTGCACTATGAAGTCTCTACCTGGGCGGCAGCCAAGGGCCTGAAATACCGTGCACGTACTGATCAGTACACGCTCGCGATGTCGCTGAAACCGGGCAAGTAGCATGGGCAATTTGTTGCCAGCCATGCGCGGCTCTTAGCCGCTCGGATTTAGCTTGCTCGCTTATTTTCTGCGCCGTCTATCGCAATCTTCCTTGGTGTTGGTTGCGATGTCACTTATTGTGTTTCTCGGCGTCTACGCCATCGGCAACCCGATCGATTTATTAGTCAATCCGCAGGCAGACGAAATTGAGCGCGCGCGCACAACAGCCGCGCTAGGGCTCGACAAGCCGCTGTATGCGCAATATCTGACGTTTTTAGGCGGTGCGGTCACGGGTGACCTCGGTCGCTCGTTCGTGTTCGGTATTCCAGCACTCGAATTGATATTGTCGAAGATGCCTGCCACCCTCGAACTTGCGCTCTTCGCCATGGTTCTCGCCGTGTTTGTCGGCATACCGCTGGGTCTCGTCGCCGGACTGAAGCCCGACAGCATGGTTGGCCGGGGCATCATGGCATTCTCGATTGTTGGATTCTCGCTGCCGACGTTCTGGGTGGGGCTGATATTGATCATGTTCTTTGCAGTGCAGCTCGGCTGGTTGCCCTCGAACGGGCGTGGCGATACGGCGTTGCTGTTCGGCGTTCCCGTCAGTTTCTTGACGGTCGATGGCTTGTCGCATTTGCTGTTGCCCGCCGTGAATCTGGCTTTATTCAAGCTGTCGTTGTTGATTCGCCTTACGCGAGCGCAAGTGAGGGAGGCGGTGCTGCAGGACTATGTAAAATTTGCGCGCGCCAAGGGGCTTTCGCAATCGCGTGTGATCGGCGTGCATATTTTGAAGAACATCATGATTCCGATCGTCACCGTCATCGGCCTTGAGTTCGGATCGGTGATCGCGTTTGCCATCGTCACCGAATCTATTTTCGCCTGGCCCGGTACCGGCAAGCTGCTGATTGACTCAATCAACCAATTAGATCGTCCGGTGATTGTCGCCTATCTGATGGTGATCGTTACACTGTTCATCGCCATCAACTTTGTCGTCGACATGGTCTATTCATTGCTCGATCCGCGTGTGCGGCTCGGCCAAGCCGCCGGAGCGGGACACTGATGGTCGCAGAACAAACACCACTGCGACGTTTCTGGGGTGAGTTCGCCGAGTCGCGTCTAGCGCTGCTGGGACTGGCGGTGCTTGTTGTGGTGATGGTGATCGCCGTTGCGGCGCCGCTGCTCTCGCCGCAGAATCCATACGATTTGTCCCAACTCGACATCATGGACGGAAAGTTGGCGCCGGGTGAGCAATCGGCGGCCGGCAAGACCCATCTGCTCGGCACCGACGATCAGGGGCGCGATATGTTGTCCGGTATCTTCTACGGTCTGCGCATTTCACTCGGCGTAGGCGTGATTTCTACCGTTTTCGCATTGGCTATCGGCTTGACGTTGGGCATGGTCGCCGCCTATTTCGGCGGCTGGGTGGATACGCTGATCATGCGGATTGTCGACATCCAGTTGTCCTTTCCGGCGATTCTGATTGCGCTGATCCTGCTGGCGGTATTCGGGCAGGGGGTCGACAAGGTTGTCATCGCGCTGGTGACGGTGCAATGGGCTTACTACGCGCGGACCGTGCGCGCATCGGCTCTAGTGGAACGCCAGAAAGAGTATGTGGAGGCAGCCACCGTACTCGCACTGTCCAAGCCACGGATTGTGTTTCGCCACATGTTGCCCAATTGTCTGCCGCCGCTGATTGTGGTGGCGACCGTGCAGGTGGCGCACGCGATTTCGCTGGAAGCCACGTTGTCATTCCTAGGGCTGGGTATGCCAGTCACCGAGCCGTCATTAGGATTGCTGATTTCCAACGGGTTTACGTATCTCATGAGTGGCAAGTACTGGATTTCGTTTTATCCCGGCGTGGCGTTGCTGGTCACCATCATGGCCATTAATCTGGTAGCCGACCAGCTGCGTGACGTGCTTAATCCAAGGCTCAAAAAATGAGCGACGGGGCCAAGCCCGTTTTGCAGGTTGACAACCTGCAAACGCATTTCTTCACCAAAGCCGGCGTCGTGAAAGCGGTCGACGGTGTTTCGTTTTCAGTCGAACGCGGGCAGGTGATGGGGCTGGTGGGTGAGTCGGGCTCAGGCAAATCGATGACAGGCTACTCATTGATGGGTCTGGTAGATGCGCCCGGCCGCATTGTCGACGGACGCATCTGGCTCAATGGCGTTGACGTGACGCGCTATGACAACGAAAGCTGGCGGGCATTGCGCGGCAACCGCATCGCGATGATTTTTCAGGATCCGATGATGACGTTGAATCCGGTGTTGCGTATCGATACGCAGATGATGGAGGCGATCACCGCGCACCATGATGTCAGTCGACAGGAAGCGCTGCAGCGCTGTCGCGCAGCGCTCGCGCAGGTCGGCATTGCGTCGCCGGACGAGCGCCTGCAGGCGTATCCCCACCAGTTTTCCGGTGGGATGCGGCAACGCGTCGCGATCGCCATCGCGCTGCTCAACAAGCCGGACGTGATCATTGCCGACGAGCCAACGACGGCGCTGGACGTGACCATTCAAGGGCAAATTCTGTTTGAGATGCAGAAGTTGTGCCGCGAGTCGGGTACCGCCCTGGTCTGGATTACCCACGATCTTTCGGTGGTCGCCGGTCTCGCCGATAAAATTGCGGTCATGTACGCCGGCAAGATTGTCGAGGCTGGTGGCGTTGCTGACGTGCTAGATCGGCCAATGCACCCTTACACCAGAGGCTTGTTGAGTTCAGTGCCGTCGTCGAACGTGCGGGGTAAGCCGCTCAGGCAGATTCGCGGCATGACGCCTTCATTGCTGGCCATTGGTAGCGGCTGTGCTTTTCGGGACCGGTGCGATGATCGCGCACAGGCCTGTGAAGCCATGCCGTCGTTTGATGCGTCTGCCCCTCATACGGCGCGCTGCCACTTCCCACGGTTGCCAATATGACGACAGAGAAAATTA
>JAYVUH010000040.1:0-2066 GCA_043788115.1 Burkholderiales bacterium | reverse complement strand
TTTGCTTTTTAGCCAGCGACGTGAACGATTACCAAATACGCTACTTTGGCCACTGCTTCATATGTCCGTGCTGGAGGTCTTCAGTTAGGTTCTTCGACTTATGCAAGCGATTTTATTGGCTTGGCGCGCATTCAAGATCGTATGCCGGAGACGCTAGGTACGGCACTCTTCAATCCCGCAGACACCACTGCGCCACGATGGCTCGTCCGCCGTTACTACGGCGGCGACATTCCCTCATTCCGCGACCCCATCGCTGCACAGGATAAATCTGGCTTGGGCGCAACCCTTTTCCAGTTGGGGGCCACCGGAGAAAAAGTTCTTGCCCTGCGAGGCACCGAGCCCTTTGTCGACAGTGCCGTAGATTTAATCCGCGCTGACCTCGGACAAATTGGCATCCTCGGCCTTGCGCTCACGCAAGTTGTCTCTGCCGTCAACCTGATCCAGCGCATGCTCGCGGCACCGGGTGCCAATGTAGAGCAAATTCGCATCAACGCCAGCGTGATTCCCCCGTCGGGCGACTATCTGACAGTGTATGGCCTGCCGCCGATGTTTCTGTCGTTCTCCAAATACACGTTTTCAGGTGCGGGGTCGGGCGAACTCAGTGATGGCAGCCAAATCACCGTCACCGGCCACAGTCTGGGTGGAAATGTCGCGTATGCAATATCGAGATTATTCCCCGATTTGGTGAAACCCGAAGTCTATCTCTACAACGCTGCGGGATACGACCCAGCGACGGCGGATTTTCTGGTGCCGGTGACGTTACTGGGTTTTCCTGCGATCCGGGGATATCTGCAGAGGGAGTTTGGCATTGTTGCTGCAGCCGGGATATTGCCGTTGGCCAATCAGTTAACGAACCCCGCGCTGGACTTGATCGTCAAATCGCTGCGTAATGGCGACGCGCGCCAGGGCACGCCCACCGTGCTCAACCTGCGCTCCGAAGACATCGCGCCGGGGGATGACTTCAATATCGTTGCAAGCCCGCTGACCGGTAACAACATTTCTCATTATCCCGCGCCTGTTGAATTCCCCACAGAATCAAACAATCACGTCATCGAACCATCGATGGACGGGCTTGCGCTGCTCGCCACGGTATATCAGTTGAACAACACACTGACCTTGCCACAACTCACGCGGCTGATGGAAGTCAGTTCAAATCAGTTGGCGAAAACCGATGAGCGCTTGACTGAAGCGTTGTTCAAGTTGCTGGTACCCGACCGCAAATTCCTCGGTGATCGCACTGAACTGCCCATTTCTGATGCAACGGGCGGCGTTGGTACCAGCAAAGGCGACCTCGCGGCGCGAGACGCATTTTTCGACGCCATCCTGCGCATTCAGCAAGTCATCAAAACCAAACCCGGCCTGCAACTGATATCACTCGCAGATAAAACCGCCGCCGAACTCATCAGCTTCGCGCAAGACCCGGAAGCGCTGGCGGTGCGCTATGCCTTGAAAGAACTTAACCCGTTTGCCGTCATCGACACCCAGAACCAGGGCCTCTACGCGCGCTTTATGCCGGGCGGCGCGGAGCAAGGCGCGCTTGATCTCTACAACCCCGCCACCCGCAGCGGCACCATCACCACCGAATGGATCGAAGACCGCAGCGTATTCCAACGCTGGAAAAACCTAGCCAACACTGTCGATGCGCCAATAAACGCCGACGGCATCACGCTCTACCGCACCACCGATGGCAGTAGCCCGCAGCAATTCATCGACCTGCCGCAAAACATCAACCTCGGCGTGGTACTACCCGGCGCGGGCACAGCCGCCCTCAACAACGCCCGCCGCTACATCTTCGGCGGCGAGGGCGGCGACAACGTCGTGGGCGGCGCGCAGGCTGACCGTCTCTACGGCGGCGGCGGCAATGACTATCTGCAAGGCCGTGGCGGCAACGACTACCTTGAAGGCGGCACGGGGCGAGACGTATACGAATACAACGGCTACGGCGCAAGCATCCTTAATCTTGCAGGCGGCAACGACGGCAACGACGTAATCCGCGACACCGACGGCAAAGGCGTGCTGCGCTACGTGTGGCATGACAACCCCGCGCCCAAGAGCACGGTGATCGC
>JAYVUH010000039.1:0-10383 GCA_043788115.1 Burkholderiales bacterium | reverse complement strand
GCAGTGGCCGGTGCCGGTCGATTCCATCCGCATTGTCGGGCACAGCATGGGCGGGCTGGTCACCCGCAGCGCTTGCGACGCCGCCAAATCGCAGCGGCAACCGTGGTTGAAACGGCTAAAGGGCATCGTGTTTCTAGGCACCCCGCACCACGGCGCACCACTCGAGCGTGCAGGCAACTGGTTCAACACCTTGTTGGCGGTGAGCCCCTACACGGCACCGTTCGTGCGTCTGGGCGGTATCCGCAGCGCGGGCATTCAGGACCTGCGGCACGGCACCGTCACCGACCAGCCGATCACGCACGCAGCGTTACGCATGCCGCGTGGGGTGCTGTGCTATGCCATTGCCGCGACTAAAAGCAAGCTTCCGGCGCGCCCGGGCGGGCGGTTGACCGGGGACGGCCTGGTGCCGGTCGCCAGTGCCTTGGGTCAATCGCGGGCGGATGGGGTGAATGCGGGCGTGAGGAATGCATTTCCGGCGTCGCGCCGGGCGATTTTTCATGAGCTTGATCATTTCGATTTGCTCAGTAGTGCGCTGGTATGTGAGAAAATCAGGTCGTGGCTGTTTGCTTTGGACGAAAAACCAGTACGAGCGGCGGGATAGCTCGATTGCAACCGGCGACCACGGGTCAGCCATCATCAGTAATGAGCGGACCGCCAGAGGCTCGGCGGTGGCGGATGGTCCAACCGACATCTCAATCAAGGGACGAACATGGCAAAACCGAACTATCAGTTTGAAAAACGCCAACGCGAGCTGGAAAAGAAGAAAAAGAAAGAGGAAAAGCAGGCGCGCAAGAACGGTCCTGCTGACACGCCAGAGACGGATGCGCCGCCACCGGAGACACCAGTCGAGCCGAAATAGGGCGACTCGGGGGCGCGACAGACTCGAATCATCGACTCACCAAGTGTAGGTGGGAGAAATGCGTGAATTGGCACAAGGGGGTTCCTGTGAGGCGATCATTGTCGGCGCTGGCCATTGGCTGCGTGATAGGACTTATCGGTATGTCACCTAGCGTCGCTTCGGCCGCGACTGCGCCTGCGGTCGCGCAGCTGCACAAGCTTCTCGAAGACACCTGGCAACGCGACCTCAAAGCCTCTCCGCTGGGAGCCACCTACCTTGGTGATACGCGCTACAACAGCCAGTTGCCGGATATGTCGGCGGCAGCGTTTGAGGCCCAGAACGCGGCTAATCTGGGTTCGCTTAAGACAATCCGCAGCATCAATCGCGGCGAGCTGGAGCCCAAAGAACAACTTAACTACGATCTTTTTAAGGGCGAGCTTGAAGCGCGGCTCGCGCGCTACCCGTTTAAGCCTTGGTCGTATGAGATGACCATGCGCGAAGGTCCGCAATCGCTCAATGAAGTGGCTGAGATGATGCCCTTCAATAGCGTCGCCGACTACGAAACTTGGCTGCGCCGGATGCAAGCGGTGCCAACCTATCTTGACCAGTACATTGCGTTGTTACGCACCGCCGCGCGTGAAGGACGCACCCAGCCGCGTGCGCTCATGCAACGCGCGGTGACGCAACTCGAGGCGCACGCAAATGCCAGCGCTGATAGCAGCCCGTTTATGGATCGGTTTGAGCGTATTCCAGACACCATTGCCGCCGCCGAGCGTACCCGCCTGCAAGCCGCCGCGAAGCAGGTGATCTCGCGCGATGTGGTTCCCGCCTACCAGCGGTTTCTGGCATTTTTCCGTGACGAATATTTGCCACGCTGTCGCGAGACGGTCGGTATCTGGGATACGCCGGATGGACTGGCGTTCTATGCCAATCGGACGACGTTTCACACCACCACATCGATGACGCCTGAAGAGATTCACCAGGTAGGCTTGAAGGAAGTGGCACGTATCCTTGCGGAAATGCAAAAAGTCATGGACCGCGTCGGATTCACGGGCACGCGTCAAGCGTTCTTCGAAAAACTTCGGACCGACCCGCAGTTTTACTTTACCAATCAGGATGATCTATTCCGCGCTTACGTGTACACCACTAAAATGATCGAGCCGGAGCTGCCGAAATTGTTCGGCAAACTCTATCGAACACCAGTCGGCGTTCGCGCGATTCCGATGACCAGCGCACCGAACACCACAACGGCCTATTACAGCGGGCCGTCGATTGACGGCAAGCGCTCGGGCTATTTCTACGCCAATCTGTATCGGCCCGAGGTGCGTCCCAAGTACGAGATTGAAGTGTTGACCGCGCATGAGGCGATCCCCGGGCATCACCTACAGATTGCGCTGGCACAGGAGCAGGGTGATCTGCCGAAGTTTCGCCGCTTCGCTGGCTACACGGCATACATAGAAGGCTGGGCGCTTTACGCTGAGGCCTTGGGGTTCGAACTCGGGCTCTACAAAAATCCGTATTCGCATTTCGGCCAACTGACCTACGATATGTGGAGGGCGGTGCGGTTGGTGGTGGACACTGGGCTGCACGTCAAAAAGTGGTCGCGCCAGCAGGCGATTGACTACTTTAAAGACAACGCGGCCAAGACTGAGACAGACATCGTCAATGAAATCGATCGCTATATCGGCTGGCCGGGGCAGGCGCTTGCCTACAAGATCGGCCAGATAAAAATTCTCGCGTTGCGCGCGCGCGCCGAGTCCGCGTTGGGCGCGCGATTCGACATCCGCGCCTTCCACGACATGCTGCTTGAAACCGGTGCGCTGCCGCTGGATGTGCTGGAAACCCGCGTGGACCGCTGGATCGTTGCACAGCGCCCCTGAATCAGGGGAGTGTCGCGTCATGCTATTGCTGCGAGAATAGGCTGTAAGGACTTGCCGGATTCGTCTGGCGCACCTTACAAGCAGTTTCCAACCAACCCCAGCCAGTCAGGAACCCAACATGTCCGTGTTGAGCGAAGAACAAGCGCGCGCCTATATGCACAAACTGCTGGGTGCCATGAGCCAGCAGGGCGGATCAGATCTGTTTATTTCGAACGACTTCCCGCCCAGCATGAAAGCGCACGGCAACATGACACCGTTGGCGGCGCAAAAACTGACCGGTGAAGTCACCAAGGTACTCGCGCATGCGTTGATGAACGAAGAGCAGCGCGAAGAGTTCGCCAAGGAAATGGAGTGCAACTTCGCCATCTCGATTGCCGGGTTGTCACGTTTCCGTGTCAACGTGTTCGTCCAGCAGCGCTGCGTGGGGATGGTGATTCGCACCATTGCGGCAGAGATCCCCAATTTTGAGAAGCTTGGCCTGCCCGTGATTCTCAAAGAAGTCATCATGAATAAGCGCGGGCTGGTGCTGGTGGTCGGCGGGACCGGTTCAGGTAAGTCCACCACGCTGGCGGCGATGATCGATCAGCGCAATCGTACCTCGCCCGGCCACATCATTACGGTCGAAGACCCGGTGGAGTACGTGCATGAGTCAAAGCTGTCGCTCATCACCCACCGTGAAGTCGGCGTGGATACGCATAGCTGGCACCATGCGCTCAAAAATACGTTGCGGCAGGCGCCGGATGTGATTCTCATCGGTGAAATACGCGACGCAGAAACCATGGAACACGCGATTGCCTTTGCCGAGACCGGCCATTTGTGCCTTGGAACCCTGCACGCCAACAGCGCCAACCAGACCATCGACCGGATCATCAACTTCTTCCCAGAAGAGCGGCGCAATCAGCTACTCATGGATTTGTCCGCCAACTTGCGATCAATCATCTCGCAGCGGTTGGTGCGGACACCGGACGGTAAGGGTCGCAAGGCGGCGATCGAAATTCTCATCAATACCCCGACCGTCTCCGAGCGTATCTTTAAGGGTGAATTCCACGACTTGAAGGCGCTGATGGAAAAATCTCGCGAGATTGGCATGCGCACCTTTGATTGGGCGCTGTTCGAACTCTATAACGCAGGCGACATCAGCTACGAGGAGGCCATTCGCAACGCCGACTCGGCCAACGAACTGCGTCTGAACATCAAACTCAAAAGTACGCGCGGTGGTCCGGCCACGGAGAGCAATGCGGCGTTTTCAATTCATAAGGAACCCGAGCCAGAACCTGCCGCAGCGGAAGAGAAGACGTAGCATGGATCGCCTCGTCGGACGCTGATCGGAGCTCGCCAATTGTCTTCCGCACGCCGTGCCTTGTCCTTCCGCTTGCGGGCAGAACTCTATACCCAGCTCTCCAAACTTGAGTCGGCCGGACTGCCGTTTGATCGCGCCATGGGCCTGTTAAGCCTCACCGGTGAAGGGCAACGACGGCTACAGGACATGCGCCGTCACCTCGCCAACGGGCTGGTGCCGGCGTCGGCCGGCGAGCGCGCGGGTGTGTTCACCAAACTCGAGGCGAAGTTGATACAGGCGGCATTCAACGCAGGCAGTCCGTCGGCGATGTATCAGCGTCTCGCAGACTACTGCACCGATCGCGCGATGCAACTCTCGACCATGAAGGCACGCCTGCTGTTGCCCGGCGCAATTTTCCTCATGTCATTGGTGTTGGCGCCGTTACCGGCGCTGGTTGGAGGCTCGATCGGCCTGTTCGGTTTCGTGTGGGCGGTGGTCAAGCCGCTACTGTTGATAGCGGGCTTGTTCTACGCGGTGCGCTGGTGGTTCGGCGCACAGGCCAGAGATGATGCCAGTGGACGTCTGCGGCGCCTGCCACTGTACGGGCCCATCGCCATTCGCCAGAGCCTGCGTGATTTTCTGGAGAGTCTTGCGCTGCTGCTGGAAGCGGGGGTGTCGATGCAAGATGCACTGCCCGCCGCGCTTGATACCGTGCAGGATGTTGCCATTCGCCGCGACCTCAGCTGCCTGCGGCCGTTGGTCGAGAAGGGCTCCTCGTTGGCTGACTGTTTGCGCACGGTAAAGTGGACGAGCGACTCAAGACTGGTCGAGTTTGTCGAATCCGGGGAAGCGGCTGGTAAGCTACCGGAAATGCTCAAACGCTATGTGGCACTTGAGACAGAAGCAATCAATTCATTCTACGAGCAACTTGCGGCATGGGTGCCACGCGTCGTCTATGCGCTGGTTGTGCTTAGTGTTGCCTACAGCTTGATTGCGGGCGGCGGCGTGACGCCACGGTTGCGCGATGTTTGACGGCGCGCATTGATTAACCAAAGAAAGGTGCAAGCAATGAAAGGTTTCAATCTCATTCGCGCGATTGCCGTCATTGCAAGTGCGCTCCTGACCATGGCGCCTATGGTTCGCGCGCAGCCCGGTTCGGCAAATGTGCCGATCGAAAGCGATGTCGTTCTCAAGGACTTCAAGTTCAAGTCTGGCGAAGTCTTGCCGACGCTCAATATCCACTACACCGCCATTGGCAAACCGCAGCGCGACGCTGC
This sequence comes from Burkholderiales bacterium, assembly GCA_043788115.1. Lineage (GTDB taxonomy): Bacteria > Pseudomonadota > Gammaproteobacteria > Burkholderiales > Usitatibacteraceae > UKL13-2. The sequence goes on along the minus strand of JAYVUH010000039.1, from coordinate 5,109 downwards.
TGGCCGCGTGACTAATGCGGTGCTGCTGTTGCACGGCACCGGCGGCTCCGGTAGGAGTTTGATGCGCCCGATATTTACCGACGTGTTGTTCGGGCGGGGTCAGTTGCTCGATACCGAGCGCTACTACGTCATCCTGCCAGACGGGATCGGACACGGCAAGTCGAGCAAGCCGAGTGACGGCTTGCGTGCCAAGTTTCCGGCGTACGATTACGACGACATGGTGCTGGCACAAAAGCGCATGCTTGAAGAAGGGCTGGGCGTCAATCATCTGCGCTTGATTTTGGGTACGTCGATGGGGTGCATGCACGCTTTTGTGTGGGGGCAGGCCTATGCGGACTTCATGGATGCGCTGATGCCGCTTGCCTGCCTACCGGTGCCGATCGCTGGACGTAACCGCGCATGGCGCAAGATGGTGATGGACACCATCCGCAACGATCCGGAATGGATGGGCGGCAATTACACACGGCAGCCAAAAGCGGCGCTGACGATGGCGACCAATATGCTCATTCTGGTCGGCGCGGCACCGATCCAGATGCAGAAAAACACGCCGACGCGTGACGAGACAGATAAGTTCATCGACGAAACGCTGGCACGTAACCTAGCTGACCTCGACGCGAATGACTTTCTGTATGCGGTTAACGCATCGCGTAACTACGATCCATCACAGAAGCTGGAGTCGATACGGGTTCCCGTGATGTTCATCAATTCTGCCGATGACTTCATCAACCCTCCCGAGTTGGGGATTGCCGAGCGTCAGATCAGGCGCATCAAGCAGGGCCGCTTTGTGTTGCTGCCGGCCACCGAGCAAACGTTCGGCCACGGCACGCACACGCGTGCTTCGGTCTGGGCGCCGTATCTCCAATTGCTGATGGAGAGTTCGGCGCGTGCGATGGGCGGCGCCGGACCGGCGAATAAATGAGGGTGCGGCACAGGCGCGGTGCTTCCGCGACTCCATGTAGTGACGGCTACCATGTGATCGCAGCGGCCTCGATTGGCAAGCTGCACAGAGTGCGATTGCAGCCCACCGCCAACATGTTTATGGTTGGCTCGCGATGACTCGCTTGTAGGATAATGAATGTTTCGTCAGTGGGGGTGATATGTTGAATCGTCAATTGTTGGTCAAGGTGCTGGTGGCGGCTGCCGCACTTAGTTTATTCACGGCTGGGCATGTGCAGGCCCAGCAAAACTTCGACAAGGTCGAAATCAAGACGCAGAAGTTGACCGACTCCATCTATATGCTGATTGGTGCGGGGGGCAACATGGGGCTGTCGGTCGGCCCGGATGGGGTATTCCTGATTGACGACCAATTCGCACCACTTACGCCGAAAATTGAAGCGGCAATCAAGGCACTGACACCGAAGCCCGTCACGTTTGTGATCAATACACACTGGCACAGCGACCACACTGGTGGCAACGTGAATCTGGGAAAAGCTGGCGCGCTGATCGTCGCGCAAGACAACGTGCGTAAGCGGTTGTCCTCAGACCAATTCATCGAGTTGCTTCGCGCCAAGGAAGTGCCGATGGCCAAAGAAGGCCTGCCAGTCATTACGTTTTCGCAAAGCGTGAATTTTCATCTGAACGGCGATGACATTGCGGTGTTCCATGTTCCCAACGCGCACACCGACGGCGACGCCATCATTCATTTCCGCAAAGCCAACATCGTGCATATGGGCGATGTCTTCTTCAACGGCTTTTATCCGTTTATCGACTTCTCCAGCGGTGGAACGCCGGATGGATTCATTAATGCGGTTGAGCGCGTCATCGCCCTCACGGATGCGCAAACCAAAATCATTCCGGGACACGGCCCCCTTGCGGGCAAGGCCGAGTTGGTGATCTACCGCGAAATGTTGGTCGGCACGATTGGCAAGATCAAGGCGCTGGTCAAGCAGGGCAAGACACTTGAAGAAATCGTTGCCGCCAAGCCGACCGCGGACTTCGACGAGCGCTGGGGCAAGGGTTTCATTCCGCCAGCGCGGTATATCGAAATGGTGATGAAGGGCCTGCCAAAGTAGGGAATTTCTAAACCACTGTGTTCTCGCGAAAGCGGGAACCCATAGGGCGTATGTTCTTGCGTAGAAACAGGTTATGGATTCCCGCTTTCGCGGGAATGACAAAGTTTTGAGGTTCTTATAGAAGTTCCCAGTAGCGAAACACTAGGTTTGGCGGGCGTTTTCAGACAAAAATGCTTGAAACTGCCTGCCAATAAACGAGTTTACTTATTGGGTAGGCCCCCGAATGACGCGTCGGCCTGCGCCGCCAGCCACACCATCGCCACCCAAGCAGCGACATTTTGCTTCATCTGTGCGGGGTCGATTTTATCCAACGTGTCGTTGGCCGTGTGGTGATAGTCGAAGTAGCGTGTCGCGTCCTGTGCCAGCGTGACGGCAGGGTGGCCGTAGCTGCTCACGAGCGGTCCGAAATCAGGGCCGCCAGAGCCGGTGTTGTCACCCCACTCAATGCCCAGCGGCGCGATTACATCCGAAATAGCCTTCAACCAAGGACGCGTTGTTTCGTTGGTTCGCGTGTTCATACGATAGATTTTGTCGGCGCCAAGGTCCGACTCCGAGACCAACTGATGTTTTTGGTTGCCGTACTTGGCGGCATAGGCACGCGCGCCGTCGAGGCCGTTTTCTTCGTTACCAAACAAGATCACGCGGATGGTGCGCTTCGGGCGCACGCCCATATCCTTTAGGATCTTGGCCGTGGCCATGGTGATGGCAACGCCTGCGCCATCATCAATAGCGCCCGTGCCCAAATCCCACGAGTCGAGATGCCCGCCGATGGCGACGATCTCATCAGGCTTCTCACTGCCACGAATCTCCCCAATGACGTTGTGGGAGTCAACGCCCTTGGTGGTGATGTTCTTCATGTTCAGGAATATCTTGAGCGGCGCGGGCTTCGGCGTCTGCTTACTGCTTTCTTTGACAATGTAGCGGATCAGATCGCCATCCGGCGTCGAGACGGCTGCCGCGGGAATCGGGGCAGTCTCCTTTTCATCGTAGCGCATGCTGCCGGTATGCGGCAGGCGGTCGCTATCGGTGCCCACCGAACGAATGACGATCGCGAGCGCGCCGCGCTTGCCGGCCTCAATGGCGCCGGTGATGCGAACCGGAACTGCTTGGCCGTAACCCCGACCCTCACGGCTGCGCGGGAATACACTATCGACGAACACGATCTTGCCTTTCGCGCGGCTGGATGTATCAGCCTTCAAAGCGTCGAAGTTCTCGTAGTACTCGACCTCGGCGTTGATCCCCTCAGATGGTGTGGAGACGCTGTTGCCGAGTGCTGTGACGGCCATATGCTGATGGTAGGGAGCAACGATATCAGCGTGGGCGCCGATACGTTTCCATGCGTCGACCTTGATCGGGTCGGTCCACACGCGATCAAATCCCATGCTCGTGAACTTCGCTTTCGCCCATGCCACCGCCTTGGCGTCGTTCGCGGACCCGGCCGGTCGGGGGCCAACCTCGGTAGTCAAACTGGCGACCAGATCATAGGCGAGGTCGCTCTTTTGGGCGATGGCGATGGCTTGACGTGCATGATCCAAGTCAGTCTTCGAGTATGTCGATACGACCTGCGCGGCGGCACTCGTTGCGAGCAACGCCACAAGGGTAAAAGCGAAAGCGGTCGCGCGAACGACGGTACTTTGACTGGCGCGACAGTTTACCGAAGCTGCGAGCATGTTGGTTTCCCTGGTTGGTTTGGCGGTGGTGTGCTGCTCAACTATAGACAGTTTCTACGCGAGCAGATTCAGCGCTGCGCCGACTGTGAGCGAGCTGACGGCAGCTTGTCCACCTGTTTGCTCAAGATTCCGACGAGCAAAAAAGCGCGCGAAGTGTCAAAACTTGCGAACAATTCACAATCGATTTAATCTCAGCACCGTTTGTCGGGTTTCATAAAAATCTATTTTTCAAAACGTAGTTTGCGCTCGTCCGTTGCTAATATTCGTCTCAAGAAGAAGTTGATGTTTTCGCGTTCTCTGGCGCGAGCGTCAACGCAATAACTGGGATTTAGGCAATATGATTTGGCGTACTTCGATATTGATGGCCTTTGTGGATTTTGGGGCGACCGCGAGTCTCTGGTACTACCTCGCTGAAGTCGGCATCCGCGGACCATTCTTGTACGCCTTGTCTGCCACTTGGATTTTCTCTATCTGTGCGCTGGCTGTGCTGCTGGTGTACGTTGCCACGGAAGTCAACGGACGCTCGATTCTTGGCGTGTGCCGTCGCCGCGCCTAGCCGTATCTAGGCAGGGTCTGATCAAGTTCATTCAATTCATTTTGCGGCGACATCGAGGCATCTGCGTTGTTATGCTTCTCGTGCGGTAGCCCCGCAACGCACCTTCGTCGCATGCCTAGCAGCTGCCCCGATCTCTCCACAATCTGAACCAAAGCAACTCAATCAGACCCTCCCTAGCATTGATGGCCGTGGCGGGTCGCCCGGACAGGGCGGCACGACCATTCGGCCAACACTCAGGCGGCACTAGGCTGGCGTTGCGCGATCGAACTAACGACTGCGCGGCTTCGTGCGAGCGCCAGCGCTAGCCGGACGTGGGGCCCCGCCACCGCCACTTCGTGGGGCCGGCGCTCTTCCTCCACCAGCCGGCTTGGCGCGACCTTGACCGCCTCGACCGCCGCCTGCGCCACCTCGACCACCGCCGCGCTGGGGTACGTGCCCGGCAGATCGTAGCTGAATCGGTTGCGCCTTGATCGTGGGATCAGGTTCGAAGCCCGGAATGACAACAATCTCCACGTCGCGTTTGATGAGCCGCTCGATATCGTTGAACATCTTTTTCTCGTCCACACACACCAGTGAAATCGCTTCACCGGTGGCCCCTGCGCGTCCGGTGCGACCAATACGGTGTACATAGTCCTCTGGCACGTTGGGGATTTCAAAGTTCACCACGTGCGGCAGCTGGTCAATGTCGATGCCGCGTGCGGCGATATCGGTGGCAACCAGCACGGCGAGATCGCCAGACTTGAACTCCGCCAGCGCGCGCGTTCGTGCGCCCTGGCTCTTGTTACCGTGGATCGCCAGCGCCGTGATACCGGACTTGTTGAGTTGCTCGGCCAGCCTGTTTGCGCCGTGCTTGGTGCGCGTGAACACCAGC
>JAYVUH010000038.1:0-19171 GCA_043788115.1 Burkholderiales bacterium | reverse complement strand
GTAGCCCGTATGGAGCGTAGCGCAATGCGGGACGGTATCTGCGTGGCGACTATCCTGCAATACGCTGCGCTTCTTGCAGGCTACTGATACCTAAGATGCGTCGTTAATGTACTAATGAACTAGAAGTCGAATAACGCCACCAAACTGCTTTAAAACGAAACGGGCACCGAGGCGCCCGTTTTTTGTTGCTCGGCTACGCTTGTAGCTCAAGCCGCCGCGTAATCCTGCAGATGTAGTTTCATTTTCTGCATCGCCTTGACTTCAATCTGGCGGATGCGTTCTGCTGAAACGCCATACTCGGCGGCCAGTTCGTGCAGCGTCATTTCTTTGCCTTCGTTCAGCCAGCGGGTTTCAATGATCCGGCGGCTACGTTCATCGAGACTCGACAACGCGGCTTCCATGCCGGAGGTCGCGGCCGCATCCTTTTGCATCGCACTCAAGCGTGTTGCTGCATCGACCGTGCTGTCTTGCAGGTAGGCAATCGGGCTCACCCAGTTCTCATCGTCCCCGTCATTGGGTTCGAGCGAGATTTCCTGGCCGGTCAGGCGCTTCTCCATTTCACTGACATCAGTCTCTTTGACGTTGAGCTGGCGCGCAACTTCCTTCACTTCGTTCGGCGAAAGCGTACCGAAGTTCGGCTTCATCGAACGCAGATTGAAAAACAGCTTGCGTTGCGCCTTAGTCGTCGCAATCTTTACGATGCGCCAGTTTTTCAGGATGTACTCGTGCATCTCGGCTTTAATCCAGTGCACGGCAAACGACACCAGACGTACACCGCGTTCAGGGTCGAAGCGCTTCACCGCCTTCATCAGGCCGATGTTGCCTTCCTGAATCAGGTCGGCTTGGGGCAGTCCGTAGCCGGCATAGTTTCTGGCGATCGATACCACCAATCGCAGGTGCGACATCACCATCTCCGATGCTGCCGTCAGGTCGCCCCGGGTTGACAGCGCGACGGCCAACTCGTGCTCGCGGGCGGGCGTGAGCATTGGAACGCGGTTTACGCTGGAAATGTAGTTTTCCAGGCTGGCAACGGATAGCGCGGGTAGGTTCAAGCTTGCGGAAGACATGTTGGACTCCGGTCGGAATGCAATGCGGCAAATGCCGCTCTATGTGCAATATTAGCACTCTCGCATTAGGAGTGCTAATGCGTCCGGAAGTTCACTTTTGCCAGTGGTTCAAAGATCAGCGCTAACGGTATAGGTGTTAGCGCCCGCACACAAAATGCGGCCTAGTTGATGGGGTGCTCGTCGTTGCGGCGCCACGTCTCACCTGTCAGCCAACTTTTGGAGGCCTTCTGAGATACCGATGCAAATATTCTCGCTGTTTGGGGTGGCCGCCAAAGTCAAGCATTGGCGGGCGTCTTCAGGTATAAAGTGCTGGAAACGCCCGCCAGTCAATGAGTTTAATGATTGGTTTGGAGCCGCGTCTAGCCGACGCTACTCACCGCCAACCCTCCGCGCATTTCATTTTTCGGCCTCGACCTGCCGCCAATACATTGATACAGAGACGAATGCGCCGATCCAACCCAGTGCAGCGCCAAGCCCGACCACCCACGCTGCTTGGGCGATCGAGGGCACTCGCACGGTTAATGCCGCCCCGTAGGTCACCGCGAGCGCGTTCACCTCGGAGCCTGCCCATAGTCCAAGCCCAGTCGCAGCAAATACCGCCAGCGCGCCCGCCAGTGCACCCTGTAGCGCGCCAAAATATAGGAAAGGTCGCCTGACAAATCGTCGGGTCGCGCCGATGAGTCGCGCGACAATGATTTCATCCTTTTGCGTCAGCATTTGCAGTCGGATCGTGTTGCCGACAACAAAAACCACTGCTATGCCCAACATCGCCCCGAGCAAGAACACCAGTCGCTCGGCGAATCTGGCAAACCGGGTCAGCTTCTTGGCCCACTCGAAGTCCATCGTGATGGTTTCCACTTTTGGTATCGGCGTCAGGTCGCGTCGCATGGCGTCAAGTGCTTCGCTATCGGCCGCCTTCGGCTTAATGGCAAACGCGTGCGGCAGCGGGTTGGCTTCGATACCGGCGAGTAGGTCGCCCAGATTGGCGCGCTTCTTCATATCGGCAAGTGCCGCTTCCCGCGAGATGAACACCACGCTCTGCGCGTTTGCGTGCGAGCGCAGCTTCCGCTCGACGTCCTTCGCGTCGGCGTCGGTTGCCGACAGCGCCAGATAGACGTTCACATTAGGCTCGGTGTTGAGTTTCGACGCTGCGCTGGTGATGTTGTCGAATAGCATCAGCAGACCCAGTGGCAGCAGGATCGCGATGGCGATTACACCGATCGATAGACAACTCGCCAGCGGCTGTGATTGCATGCGGGCGATGGCGCGTCCGAACGCTTGCCGGTGCGAGGCCACCAGCGCGCTCATGGAACCAACCGTCCTTGATCAAGCGTGACGCGGCGGCATTGCAGGCGCGCAAGCCCGAGTTCGTCGTGGGTCGAGAGTACAACCGTCACGCCGACCTGGTTGAAACTGCGAAATAGATCCATGATGGTCGCCGCGTAGGCTTGGTCAAGGTTGCCGGTCGGCTCGTCGGCAATCAGAATCGACGGACGGTTGACGATGGCGCGCGCAATGCAAAGGCGCTGCTGCTCGCCGCCGGAGAGGGCGATTGGATTCGCCTTTTCACGTGCCAGCAGGTCGACTTTATCGAGGGCAGCGCGAACCCGCTTGCCGGCCTCGGAACGGGTGAATCCGGCAATCTCAAGAGGCAGCGCGACGTTATCGAACACGTTGCGGTCAAACAACAGTTTGTGATCTTGAAACACTAGGCCGAGATTTTGCCGAAGCACCGACCGGTGCGCTTCCTTCAACTGCGAGAGATTTTGGCTGTTCACCAATACGCTGCCGCCTGAGGCGAACTCAATCCCTGCCGCAAGCCTGAGCAGCGTCGACTTGCCTGCACCAGAATGTCCCGTCACGGCGACCATCTCGCCTTTTTCGATGGTCAGGGAAACACTCTTGAGTGCTTCAAAGCCATTGGCATAGCGCTTGGTCACGTTTGAATAATCGATCATGTGTGCGCCCGCTGGGCTTCAGTCTTAAAACAGCGCATCAACAAACTCCCTAGCCACAAATGGCTTCAGGTCGTCGATAGCTTCGCCCACACCCACGAACCGCACGGGGATCGGCCGCGACGGCCGCTCGGCCGCTAGGGCGGCGATCATGCCACCTTTGGCGGTGCCATCGAGCTTGGTCACCACGAGGCCGGTCAATTGCAGCGCGTCGTCAAATGCCTTGGTTTGCGCGAGGGCGTTCTGCCCCGTGTTGGCGTCGAGGACCAGCAGCGTTTCATGCGGCGCAGAAGGGTCGGCCTTGGCGATCACGCGTTTGATTTTCTTGATTTCTTCCATGAGGTGCAGCTGTGTCGGCAAGCGTCCGGCGGTATCCGCGAGTACGATTCGGATGCCGCGCGCCTTGGCCGCGCTGATGGCGTCAAAAATGACGGCGGCAGAGTCGCCGCCCTCTTGCGCGATAACAGAAACATTGTTACGAGCGCCCCAGGTCATTAGCTGCTCGCGCGCGGCAGCGCGGAAAGTGTCACCAGCGGCCAGCATGACGCTGTGGCCTTGCGACTGAAAGTATTTCGCGAGCTTGCCAATCGTCGTTGTTTTGCCCGCGCCATTCACACCCGCAATCATGATGACAAACGGGTTGTGCGTCGACACGTCGAGGGGTTGTTCCAGCGGCGCGATCAGGGCCGTCAGGGCCGCCTTGAACTCCCCGCGCAGCGCGGTCCCGTCGACGATCTTTTTTTCCCGCTGCGTGACGCGAAGCGTACCGACCAACCGCGCTGCCGTGCCCGCGCCGACGTCGGCCGTGATGAGCGCCGTTTCGAGTTCTTCAAACAGCGCGTCTTCCACCTTTGGATAGCGGGAAAAAAGGTCCGACACATTAGTGTTGAGCACCGCGCGCGTGTTGGCAAGACCCGCACGCAATCGAGACAGCCAGCCAGACGATGACTCTGCGGCAATCTCCGCGACGGGTTTGCTTGAAGGTCTGGCGAACACGTTTCTTGGTCGACTTTTCTAGAGTTATTGGCGGGGTGAAATACTGCCGGACTGCGTAAGAGCATCATTCTAGGGTAACGCAGGCCAAGTTGGGCCGACGCGCTCATGCGAAACTTCGCCTATGGACGCACGATCAAAAACGCCGCACACGCAGGGGACAGGACGTAATCAGATCCGCATCGGAGGCGGGCAATGGCGCAGCCGTGTACTGCAGTTTCCAGATGCGCCCGGATTGCGGCCGACGCCTGACCGGGTTCGCCAAACGCTCTTTAACTGGCTTGGTCAGACACTGCACGACAAGGCCTGTCTCGATGCGTTTGCCGGCAGTGGCGCGCTTGGCTTCGAGGCCGCCTCGCGCGGCGCAGAGCACGTGCTTATGTGTGAAGCGAATGTCAGCGTGGCCCGCGTGTTGACGAGCAATGCAGCGTTGCTCGGCGCGAGCCAAGTCACCGTCGCGTCTCGCAGCGTGTTTGAGTGGCTAAAGAGCGGCGTAGGCAAGTTTGATGTCGTTTTCTGCGACCCGCCGTTCAGCGAAAACCTGCACTCAACGTTTCTGGCGGGGTTGACGCCGCATTTGGCCGCCGGCGCGCTCGTCTACGTGGAATCCGCCGAAGCGATTGCGTCGTTGATCATCGAGACGCCAATGTATGAAGTGGTCAAGTCTTCCAAGGCGGGCAGCGTGAATTTCGGGTTGCTTCAACTGATTTCGGCAGGCTAACATAGCGACATTGTTCATCCGGCTTCACCCCGACCTCAATAATCATGATCCGCGCCGTCTATCCAGGAACATTCGACCCACTTACCAAAGGCCACGAAGACCTCGTCGCGCGTGCGGCAAAACTCTTTGGCGAGGTGATTGTGGCGGTTGCGCACAGTCAGGCTAAACAGCCATTCTTCACACTCCAAGAGCGGGTCGGTTTGGCAAGGGAAATCTTGGCCGAATATCCAAATGTCAAAGTGATGGGCTTCACCGGACTGCTGTCAGACTTCTTGGACAAGCACGAGGCGAACGTTATTCTGCGTGGGCTGCGGGCCGTATCGGACTTTGAGTATGAGTTTCAGATGGCCGGCATGAACCGCAAGCTCAATCCCGGCGTGGAAACCATGTTCCTGACGCCGTCTGACAAATACATGTTCATTTCCGCGACGATCGTGCGTGAGATTGCCATTTTGGGAGGAGATGTCCGAGAATTCGTGCACCCGCTGACCATGCGAGCACTGATGTCAAAGGTCGGCAAGTCCCCGTGAGTCTGAAGATCACCGACCAGTGTATCAATTGTGATGTCTGCGAGCCCGAGTGTCCCAACGCGGCGATCTACCAGGGTGTCGAGATTTACGAAATAGACCCCGCGAAATGTACCGAGTGCGTCGGGCATTTTGATACGCCACAGTGTCGCGAAGTCTGCCCGGTCGACTGCATTCCGCTCGACGAGTTGAATGCAGAATCACACGACCAACTGTACGCCAAGTTCATTCGGCTGACCGAAATCAAGGTTGCGGCGTAGTCGCCTGACGGCTGCTAGGGAAGGTCTGATTAAGCCCATTTCTTCGCTTCGGTCTTGTCAAATGAGGTTGTTGCGCGCAGAAAAATTTCTCCCTACATATCAAACATATGCCGCGTCGAAATTTGTCTGCGCGCGCCTACTCTGGCCTAGAACTGTACTTAATCAGAGGTTCCCTAGATGTCTTTGCGCTTACGGCCGGCGAAGCGCTCCAAACTGTCGCGCAGTACGCCCAGTTCGGCGTGCTGGCGCTTGATGACGTCAAAGGACGCCTGTAGCTCGGCAATTTTTTCGGCGAGATCGAGCTCAGCGGATCGGACTTGCTCAACCTTGTCTGCGCGTTCGAGCAAACGATTGTGCAGTTTCTCGAGCGGTTGCTCAAGGCCCATGAAAACACCGCGCATCCACGATGCCGACTCGCGATTGGCGATCTCAAGCACGCGCACAACGCGCGGCGCAATGCGAGACTCGAACTGCTCAGCAATGACGTTCGAACGACGAGTCAGCATATCGCCTGATTTCATCAAATCGGTGGCGGCCTCGGTCTCCGCTTTCTCGACTTCGGTCAAGAAGCGATGGGTCGCAAACGGATGCACCTCGTAGTGTCCGATACCAATCAGGCGGAAATGTTTTTCGCCGAAATTGCCGAATAGCGTTTTGATTTCATCGAGCTTCGCGTCAAAGGCGGCAATGCGGTTGCGGGTAACAGCGAAATAATCGGCGAGCATACCGTTGATCTTGGCGGAGAGCATTGCGCTGGCGATCAGCGCGGTCGTGGCAACAGCGTCAGATTTTGCGGTTTCGGGGCTTGTCAGGCTGGCAAGTTCATTGGCGAGCTTGGCGTGGATGGGCTTGATCGAACGCAGCTCTTCCAGCGCGGCCAGCAGCAGGTCGCGTTGATCACCGGTTTCGCGAGACAGTGCTTCAGAGAGCGCGAGATTCTTATTGCGGATATCGGCCAGCCCGCGCAACCCGTCGAGTGTCTCGAATCGTCTCTGGTCAAGACCGGCCTGAACACTTTCGAGCGTACTGGAGAGGGTATTGAGAATGTCCTTGCCGAGTTCTGCCTCGCGGTGTTCGGGTAGGTGAGTGGCGATGGCTCGTTCGAGTTCATGAAGGCGGCTGCGGTGGCGCGCATCTTCATCGCCGTCAAACGCGCCTTGCAGTGCCAGCAGCGCGGACACTGGGACAACTTTGACGGCTTCGACTCGCATCAGGTCGGAAACATCTTGCACGCGCTTGCCAATCTCGCCCAGCCACCTTCGATCGGCTTCTTTCGGATCCAGTGCATCTGGAGAATGCAGGCGGTCGATCTTGTTTATGACGACAATGCGCGCCTGACCAGATTCATCTTTTTCGCGATCGCGAAAGCTGCGAGAGCCCCCTAGCTTTTCTTTCCAGATGGCAAGATCAGATTTGGTGACGCCCTCGCCCGCGTCAAGCAACACGATGACGGCATCAGCTGTGGGGATATTCTCGCGTCCAAATTCGGGCTCTGCCGTAAGGGCCGCCAAACCGGGCGTATCGATGACGACGAGGCCGGCGTCGAGCAGCGAATGTGGGAAGTTAATAATCGCGTAACGCCATTTTGGGACGTCAACCCAACCGCCATCATTGCTGGAGTTGCCGAGTGTGTCGCTGTGCAGCCCCCAAGAAACGGCATCAACGACGGTTACGCGACGGGTTTCCGCAAGCGCGGCGAACGCCGCATCGATGGACGATGCATTGTTGGCGTCGAAGTCGATGTGCTGCCACTGCGATTCGTCGGCGTAGATGTCGGCAAAGCGTCGGGGTGCCTCGCGCGTCTCCACCGGAAGTAGTTTCACGCCGGTCCTGCGGGCGCGATCAAACCGCACCTCGGTGATGCATCTCGTTGCGTACGATTCTCCTGAGGGCAACAGCCGTCTGCCGAGGTCGGCGAAAAAGAGCGCGTTGATCAATTCCGATTTACCGCGCCCGGCCTCGGCGATAAATATGATGTTGACACGCGCGCCGTCAACCTTGGCGGTGAGCGCGTCAAACATCTCTTCGGTCGCAGTGTTGCTGTAGCCATACCCGCGCAAAAAGTCCGCCACCCGTACGATTTGCGTGGTGACGCCGTAGCGCCAAGATTGCAAGTTCGCCAGCCTCGCGGTTAGCGCGTGTTTAGGCTGCGCGTTCAAGAAGTCGGAAATCCGTATGACGGTGAAGTAGCCATTGAAGGGCGGTCGCTAAAGTGGGGCGCTCCGGGCAGGTGCAACCCGGTGCAGCAATTATGTCTGACAACGGCTGCAATAGAAGGTGCTGCGCTGCCCTTGACGTATCGCGCAGATCACGCGTTTGCAATGCCGGCATGGCTCGCCTTCTCGGCCATACACCATCGCGTCGAGTTGAAAGTAGCCCGACTGTCCGTCAGCCTTAACGTAGTCGCGCAAGCTCGAGCCGCCAGCCAGTATTGCCTTGGCTAAGGTTGCCTTGATGATTTCCGCCAAACGTTCATATCTCGCTGCCGATATGCGTCCCGCCGCAACGGTCGGCCTGATTCCCGCACTGAACAGCGCTTCTGATGCGTAAATGTTGCCCACGCCGACGACGGTGCGCGCATCCATGATGAATTCCTTCACGCTGAGGGCCCGTCCGCGAGAGCGCTCGAACAGATGCTTGCCATGAAAATCGGCTTCCAGCGGCTCGGGTCCGAGGTGATCGAGCAACGGGTGGTTTGGTGAGGACCCAGCAATCCAGAGTAGTGCGCCGAATCTGCGCGGGTCGCGGTAACGCACGACGGTACTTGACCCGAGCAAAATGTCGAAGTGGTCATGCTTGGCGGGTGGCACCAACGGTCCTACTATGAACAAAGATCCCGACATACCGAGATGGCAAAGCAAGAAGCCGCCACCTCGTTCGGAGCCAACATCCCACAAAAGGTACTTCCCGCGTCGGGATACACCACGTACGACGCGATTGGCAATCAGATCATTCAACTTGGCGGGAATCGGCCAGCGTAACCTAGTGTCACGGATGATCAGCTCCCGGATCGGTTTGCCAACCACTTTCGGCACCAGACCTAGACGTGTCGTTTCGACTTCGGGTAGCTCGGGCATCGCTTACACCTTTGGATCGGCCCAGCAATTGAACAGCAGTTGCCCGAAATTGTGACACAGGTGCCGCGTTTTTCAGACGTTGCGGCGATTTGCGGGATAGGTCGCCCTCGAGAACGGCGTTTTTTGGTGACGTCACCTGCTGAATTCGCTATGATAAAGGCATGAATGCTTCAATATCTTGCCGCAATTTTTTCCGCCGAAGCCTCGTGCCGTGTATGGTCGCTGGGGGGGCTCTCCTCGCCTTCACACCGGTTTTCGCGCAGCCCTCTGGGGAATCATCCAAGCCGGCATCCGCCGCTGCGATAAAAACCGCGAATAAACCGGTGTCCAAAAGCGAGCCACCTAAAAAAGTTAGCGCCGAGCCGGTCCAGCTTTCAAGCGAACAGTTGCTGTACCAATTCCTGATTTCGGAGATCGCTGGTCAACGCGGCCGTGTGCAATTCGCCTCGCAGGGAATGCTCGACTTGGCGCAAAAAACCCGCGATCCACGTATCGCCCGCCGAGCCGCTGAAATTGCGTTTCAGTCGCGGCAGACGGCGGAGGCCCGCGAGGCGCTGCTGCTATGGCTGACCCTCGAACCAGAGGCTGGGGTGGCCCGGCAAGCGCTCGGTGCGCTGCTCGGGACGCAGGGGCCGATTGAGAAAGTCGCGGAAACGTTGACCTTGTGGCTTAACGAAAAATCTATCGCGCCGGGGTTGTTCGAACAGATGCCTTCGCTACTGGCGCGCTACTCGGATCGTGGTCGCAGCGCATCGCTAGTCGCAGAGCTTGCGCTGCCATATCAGACGCTACCGGAAGCGCAGTACGCCGTTGGCGTGACCGCGTTTGCGGCTGGCCGTATGGACGCGGCGAGCGCCGCCATCGATGCGGCACTTCTGGCGAGGCCAAATTTTTCGCGCGCGGCAATCGCCAAGGCGCAGTTGCTGCGCGCAGGTTCGGACGATAGTGGTACGGACTCGGCAATCCGATATCTGGTGGGCTATTTGAAGCGATTTGCGGGCGAGACGGAAGTGCGGATTGCCTACGCGCGTCTGCTGGTGAGTAGCAAGGCGCTCTTGTCGGCGCGCGAAGAATTTCGGCGAGCCGCAGCTGAGCGCCCGCGCGACGGCGAGCTGGTCTATGCGGTTGCGCTCATCTCGCTGCAAATTGAGGATTGGGATACAGCCATCGACGGTTTTAAGAGCAGCCTAGAGCTCGACCCGAGGGACAAGAACCCGATTTACTTCAACCTTGCGCTGTCGGTCGAGGGTAAACAGGATATTGATCAGGCCCTGACTTGGTTGAGTCAGATTTCTGAAGGCGAGTATTTTGTCAGCGCGCAGCTGAAAATTGCGCGCCATTTGGCGAAGCGTGGCGGCATCGATTCCGGCCGCAAACACCTGCAAGAAAAGCAAAATGCAGAGCTCGAATCTGCCGAAACCCGTGTGCAATTGATCCTCGCCGAAGCCAATCTATTGCGCGATTCTGGGGCTCTCCGCGAGGCGCATCAAGTGTTGACGGTCGCGCTGGCAAAGCAACCCGAATCGATTCCGCTTCGCTACGACCGGGCGATGCTTGCCGAGAAGCTCAACCTTCTCGACCAAATGGAGAGTGACTTGCGTACGGTGATCAGCATCAAGCCTGACCACGCTCATGCCTACAACGCTCTGGGCTACACCTTCGCCGAGCGTGGTATTCGCTTGCAGGAGGCTCATGAGTTGATTGGCAAGGCGGTAGCGTTAGCGCCCGACGACGCCTTCATTCTGGACAGCTTGGGGTGGGTTCAATTCAAACTACAGCGTATCGACGAAGCACTCGCCACACTGATGCGCGCCTATCGCATGCGGGCTGATCCGGAAATCGCAGCACATCTAGGTGAAGTGCTGTGGACGGCAGGCAAGCAGGAAGCCGCGCAGCAGGTTTGGAAGCAAGCGCTGATGCAAAACCCAGACAACGCCACCCTCGCGGCGCTGATTGAACGAACAAAAAAATGACCCCGGGTAATTTGTCGCCGGGGCGTGTGGCGCACCTCCCACGACTATGGTGCGCCAAAGTGTGCATGGTATTGACCTCGCTGGTGACGGGATGCGCGATCGTCCAGCCAGTCTCGGGGCCGATGCTACCGTCGGGCGTGCCAGTGCTCATGGAGCGTTTCAGCCTGTCTGGGCGCTTGAGCGTGCGCATCGCCGATCGCCTAGATACGGCGAAGATAGAGTGGGTGCGCGACGACAAGCGCGAGACGATCAATTTCTTTTCCCCGTTCGGTTCGCAACTTGCGCGAATTGTATCGACCGCTGGCGGGGCAACGTTGACGCGCGGCGAAGCCGTTGAATACGCCGCCTCCATCGGTGAGTTAACGCAATCAGTCGTCGGTGTGGCGATCAACACCGACCTGCTGGCGCGCTGGGTGCAGGGGTTCGATATAGAAGCCAGCAACGCGTCGGTGACTGGCGGTAGTGGTGCTCGCTGGACCGTTGTTGCCGAAAATATGCGCGCGGTGGATGGCGTTGTTGGAGGCCGAATCGCGTCACGCATTACGGCGAGCGACGGGGACACGACGTTGCGGCTGTTCATCGATGCGGTTAAGCACTCTAAGTGAGTCGCGGTATTCACATGGCACTGTCAGAAACCCCATGAACTTCCGCGCGCCCGCCAAGCTCAACCTTTTCCTGCATTTGGTGGGGCGGCGCGCGGATGGTTACCATCTGCTGCAGTCGGTTATTACGATGGTGGACTACGGGGATTCGCTCGATCTCGCTGTTCGTGCTGATGGCGTCGTCCGGCGTACGAATGTAGTGTCCGGAGTACCCGCAGAAGCCGATCTTGCGGTTCGGGCGGCGCAGGCACTGAAGGCCGCCTCCGGGTCACCGATGGGGGTCGATGTTGGCATTGTCAAACGCACGCCGATGGGTGCCGGGCTCGGCGGTGGCAGCTCAGATGCGGCCACAGTGCTGCTGGCACTCAATAAACTTTGGAAGCTCGGCTGGCCTAACCAGACGTTGCAGGAAATTGGTGCCACTCTTGGCGCCGATGTCCCCTTCTTTGTTAGCGGCAAACCCGCCTTCGTCGAGGGCATTGGGGAGCGCTTGACGCCCGTGAGTCTTCCCGCTTGGTGGTACGTGGTGGTGACGCCAAATACCCACGTTTCCACCCCATTTGTGTTCCAGCATCCAGATTTGACAAGATCAACGCCGAGCGTCAAAATAGCGGACTTTTCGGCGACCGGCTTGGCAAATACCCAGAATGATTTGCAAGCGGTTGTTTTGAAAGCGTTTCCTGACGTCGCGAGCGGTCTTGCGATGTTGTCTGAAGTCTCCAAAAAATCGGTATTTGGTGCGCGGATGACCGGCTCCGGGGCAAGTTTGTTTGCCGCCTTTGAGTCCGAAAGCGACGCACGCGAAGCCTTTTTGCAGCTTTCGCCGAAAATCACCGGATTTGTCGCTAGAGGGTTGGATAAACATCCTGCGCTTTAGCGAGCCGCTGAACAAACTCGCAGCCGAGATTGGATGGTGGTGCCGATATGCAAGATGGTGTAGCGAGCGCAAGTTTAGCGCTGCGAGAAGCACAGCCGTACTAGATGTACGGCGAGCATCGCAGTAGTGCCAAACTTGGGCGCAGTAGCCAGATTGCATATCGGAAGATTTGGGGAGTCGCCAAGTGGTAAGGCACCGGATTTTGATTCCGGCATTCGTAGGTTCGATCCCTACCTCCCCAGCCAGCAAAAGCACGGTGTTGCCCTGTGACGAAATGGTTCGCTCGGCAACATCGTGTGTGGGTACTTGTTCCAACTGTGCGAATGAGGTACTTCATGAGGCGATGCAATGACATTCGATAATCTGAGTGTGTTCGCTGGGAATGCGAACCCGAAGCTCGCCAAGGAGACGGCGAAGCTACTGGGAACGCAGCTAGGCCGGGCCAAGGTGGCCAAGTTCAGCGACGGCGAAGTAATGGTGGAAATACTTGAGAACGTTCGCGGCAAGGACGCTTTCATTTTGCAGTCGACATGTGCGCCGACCAACGATCACCTGATGGAAATCCTGGTCATGGCCGATGCACTAAAGCGGTCGAGTGCAGCCAGAATCACCGCGGTGATCCCGTATTTTGGGTACGCGCGTCAGGATCGGCGTCCACGCTCGGCGCGGGTGGCGATCACGGCGAAGGTAGTGGCCAATATGTTGATTGGCGCAGGTGTGGATCGCGTGCTGACGATGGACTTGCACGCGGACCAGATCCAGGGATTCTTCGATATCCCGGTGGACAACATCTACGCTACGCCGATTTTGTTGGGTGATGTGTGGAAGCACGATTACCCGGATTTGATTGTGGTGTCGCCCGATGTGGGCGGCGTGGTGCGGGCAAGGGCAATTGCAAAGCAGCTCGATTCGGAGTTGGCCATCATCGATAAACGTCGGCCAAGAGCCAATGTGTCGATGGTCATGAATATCATCGGTGACGTGCAGGGGCATACCTGCTTGATCATGGATGACATTGTGGACACGGCCGGTACGTTGACAGAGGCGGCGAAAGCGCTGAAAGAACGTGGTGCCAAGCGGGTGGTGGCGTACTGTACACACCCGGTGTTGTCGGGGCCGGCGATTGAACGGTTGGAAGCGTCGGTAATTGATGAACTGGTGGTCACAGACACCATTCCATTGAAACCCGAAGCGGTTGCATGCAAGAAGATTCGCCAGATTGGTACAGCAGAATTGATTGCTGAAACCATCCGGCGGATTGCAGAGGGTGGCTCGGTGAGTTCGTTGTTTAGCGAGTAGGTAGGCACGGTTGGCAGAAGCGCCGGCACCAATGATTTGATTTACTGCGGTTCGATACATTGAACCGTTTTTGCAACAAACCATTTGGTCGCGAATGGTTTTTTTATCTGGAGTATCACTATGAAAATCGCTTTAAAAGCAACTACGCGTAGCGTACAGGGCACGGGTGCGAGCCGCCGCCTGCGTCGCGCGGACAAGGTCCCCGGCATCATTTACGGCGGTGGTAAGGACGCAACCGTGATCGAGCTCGACCACAACGACATCTATCACAAGCTCCGTCTGGAAGCCTTCCACGCTTCCATTCTCGATATGGAACTTGACGGCAAAGCCGAACGGGTTTTGCTGCGCGACGTGCAGATGCACGCATGGAAACAAAACGTCCTGCACGTTGACTTCCAGCGCATCGATCCCGCCAAGAAGATCCACATGAAAGTGCCGTTGCACTTCATCAACGCTGACATCGCGCCAGGCGTGAAAGTGTCCGGCGGTATGGTTTCGCACATCATCAATGAACTCGATATCGCATGTCTGCCAAAAGACCTACCTGAGTTCATCGAAGTCGATTTGAAAGACCTAGCATCCGGTCACTCGATCCACTTGTCAAATCTGAATTTGCCGGTCGGCGTAGAATCGGTGTCATTGGTTCGCAAGGATGATCGCGCCGTTGCCACCATCATCATCCCACGCGCAGTTGCGTCGGAAGAGGCGACAGCCGCAACAGCAGTGTCGGCAGCAGATGTTCCGGCTGCCAACCAGAAGGTGAAAGAGGAGGAGGCTCCCAAGAAAGAAGACAAGGCCAAAAAATAATATTACCTTAGTCGCGCAGCACACTGAAATGCCCGCCGCTCCTTTGGATAGGCGGGCATTTTTTCTTTCTTAGGTTCCACGCGCAATGCCAAATCTCCCCATCAGACTTATTGTCGGTCTCGGTAATCCCGGTCGCGAATACGAAGACACGCGCCACAACGCGGGTTTTTGGTTTGTGGATTTACTCGCGCGCGCGACAGGAGCGTCGTTCGCCAAAGAATCCAAGTTCCATGGAGAAGTCGCCAAAGCCGGTAGCGGTACCAACAACGTTTGGTTGCTCAAGCCCAACACCTTTATGAATCGCTCCGGCCAGGCGGTGGGCGCGTTGGCCAAGTTCTACCAAATCACACCCGAAGAGATTCTGGTCGCGCACGACGAAATGGATTTGCCGGCAGGTGGCGTGAAAATGAAAATCGGCGGTGCGGCGGGCAGCAACGGCATCAAGGATATCGTGAGTCATCTGGGCACTAAGGAATTTTGGCGGTTGCGAATCGGCATCGGCCACCCACGCGAGTTTGCTGGCAAGTTGGGCGGATCGATGGATCGGCCCGAAGTAGTCGACTATGTATTACACCGTCCCGGCGCGGAAGACGGGCGCGCAATCGATGACGCCATGAAGCGCGCCATCGATTGCTGGCCCGCAATCGCCAAGGGCGATATGGAAGCGGCAATGTTGAATTTGCACACGAAGTCGGTGAAGGGAGAGGGGTGAGGAGGGCGATAATTCGTTGGTTGCTTTCTTGCTCAATGATTCAGTCTTGGGCGTATTAGGGAACCTCTGACTAAGTTCAGTTCTAAGTCAGACTAGGCGCGAACATGAAAATATTGACGCCGCATATGTTTGATATGTAAGGAGATATTTTTATGCGAGCAACAACGTATGACGACGAAATGGACTTAATCAGAGGTTCCTTAGCTCGCCCTTGCGCATGCCTTGCGATGAACTCTCGCCTTTCTCCTCACCCCTAACACCTCACTCCTCACAAAACTTACTCTTCACCCCTCACAGGTAGCAATATGAAATGTGGCATCGTAGGACTCCCCAACGTCGGCAAATCGACCACCTTTAATGCGTTGACCAAAGCGGGCATCGCGGCGGAGAACTATCCGTTTTGTACAATCGAGCCCAATATTGGCATCGTCGAAGTGCCTGATCCTCGTATGGACCGGCTGGCCGCGATCGTCATTCCGCAAAAGGTCGTACCGGCCATTGTTGAATTTGTCGATATCGCCGGACTTGTTGCAGGCGCATCCAAGGGAGAGGGGCTGGGTAACCAGTTCTTGGCCACCATTCGTGAGACCGATGCAATCTCGCACGTGGTTCGCTGCTTTGACGATCCGAACGTCATTCACGTTGCAGGGCGTGTTGATCCGCTGTCCGACATTGCGGTGATTGATACCGAGCTGGCCTTGGCCGATATGCAGTCAGTCGAAAAGGCCCTGCACAAAGCGCAGAAAAATTCCCGTGCCGGTGATAAAGAGGCGATCAAGATGGTCGCTATTCTTGAGCCGATGATGAAGAAACTCGATCAAGCGATTCCCGTTCGCGCAATGGGCTATGACGCCGATGAGCTTGCGCTAATCAAACAACTCTCGCTACTGACCGCCAAGCCTATTCTTTACGTCGCCAACGTCATCGAAGGCGGCTTTGAAAATAATCCATTGCTGGACCGGGTACGCGAACACGCCGCTAAAGAAGGCGCGCCGGTCGTCGCCATCTGCGCCAAGATCGAAGCGGAAATCGCTGAGCTATCTGATGAAGACAAGCAGGTATTTCTCGAAGACATCGGCATGAAAGAGCCGGGCCTCGCCCGCATGATCCGCGCTGCCTACACCTTGCTTGGGTTGGAGACCTACTTCACTGCGGGCGTGAAGGAAGTTCGTGCGTGGACGGTACACAAAGGCTCGACCGCACCGCAAGCCGCCGGCGTGATTCACACCGACTTTGAAAAAGGCTTCATCCGTGCGGAGGTGATCGCGTTCAGCGACTTCGTCATGCTGGGTGGTGAAGCGAAGTGCAAAGAGACTGGCAAGATGCGCGTCGAAGGCAAGGAATACATTGTCAAGGATGGCGATGTGATGCACTTTCGTTTCAACGTCTAGCCGAAACATTCATAAACCTACTGCGCGGGCGAATCTCGCGCCAACGGTGCTCGATGGACAATACGGACATATCCGCTCCTCGACGCGACGGTCGCCCGCTCGCGACGGTTTCTGAATGCCTCGGGGTCACGCCTGTTAATGGCCGTGAACGCAGTTTCACCCTCTTAAAACTGTCATCCCGACGCCGGTCGGGATCCAAGCGGTTTTGCCGAGTTTCGTAATCGCCAGTGTAGTAAACACCAGTATTGGCGGGCGTTTCCAGCCACAATTGCTTCAAACGGCAAACGGCAAACGGGATAAGGACTTTCATTTAGGGATGCGGGCACCGACTGCCTGCGCCGCGCAATGCTAAATTTGCGCTTAGCTGCTAAGCGTCCGTCTTTTAGTCCCAGCTAGAAAACTCGATTCTGTTATTGGTGGAAAAAATCTCGAATGCAAGCCCAACATATTGATTTTGAATTTTCTTTCGCGAAAGTTGGCGCGATGTAGTGCGACGTTTGCGCCGCAAAAATATAGTTGACCTCAAAGCGATATGTCACGCGGAAATCAATTTCGCAAAAAAAGCGCAAAGGTCGCGTTATGGGTCGAAGGCATTCTACTTGGCGCGTGGTCGGCCCATTGGCTCTCTGTTGACTCGACGCACGTATTGAAGTCGCCATTCCGTTGGGGCCTCGCCGCTCTTGGAGTGGTAGCGCGGCGAGTGTGGTGTTTCTATTCGTCGTGTCACGGGGTGAGTCTGATCCTTTCAAAGAACTAGGGAGGGTCTGATTAAGTTGCTTTGGTTCAGATTGTGGTGAGATTGGGGCAGTTGCTAGGCATGCGACGAAGGTGCGTTGCGGGGCTACCGCACGAGAAGCATCACAACGCAGATGCCTCGATGTCGCCGCAAAATGAATTGAATGAACTTGATCAGACCCTCCTTAGAGGGTCGCGGTAACCTAGATAGCGCAATAGGCGCCAAATGGAAGTAGTGGGGTCTAACAATGCGGTCAAGGTCGCTCTCTTCGGTCGCTGAGGCAGCGCAAAAGCGCGCCGCCCTTTACCTTAGACGTCAGCCCGCACCAGCGTTCGATTCAGCAGCAAACTCCACGCTTATAACCACGCTAGAACCGTCCGCAAGATTCTTTGCGCTGATCGTCCCGCCGTGGAACGCTGCGACTAGCCGCGCGATGTAGAGCCCCAGCCCAAGGTGCCCATCCTTTTGCGCGGAGGCTCTAATCGAAATCATCGATTCGAAAAGCGTTGTGGTATCGGTCGGTAGCGCTGGGCCGGTATTCGCGACCGACAGTACGACAATGTCGCTCTTTCCTAGGTCGCGCATCTTGCCGCTCGCTTTCGTCTCACGGGAAACGCGCACGACAATCGGCGTGTCAGGCGTCGCAAAATCGACGGCGTTTTGCACGAGCTTATCCAGCATCTGCGCAATCGCATCCGGTACTGCCATTACCCATGCGGGTTGGGTAGGCGGTTCAAACGCGAACACCTGCTTGGGAAACGCCAGTCGGTAGCCGCTCACGCATCCCTCGACCATTGCGCCAAAATCGAGTCGCACCATTTCAGCGCCTTGCAGCATTTGCTCCAACTGGGTCGCTTCGGACATTCTTGAGATGAGATTGGAAAGGCGGGCGACGCCTTCATCGGCGCGCTCTAAATATTTGCGGTCCTCGTCAGTCAGGTTTCCGACGCGCAGGTTGTCGAGTGATGAGCGCACCACGGCCACCGGTGTGCGGAGTTCGTGTGAGAGGCGGCCGGCCAGTTTTTCTAGATATTGGTTGTAACTTGCCTGTCTGGCGACCATCGCTGCGAGTGTCCGTGATAGCGAGCCGATCTCGTCAGTGTCATTGGTGGCGCGGATCACGCCCCCAGCGCGACCCTCTCCATCAACCGCCGCATTGGCGTCTTTTTGCAAACGTGTGATACGCCGCGACAGGCCGAACGCGAACCACAGCAACACGCCAAACGCCGCAGCGAATACCAGAACGCTGAACACAATCACCGATTGCGCGGCACGATTGGCAAGCGCGCGCTGACTGGTGTCGCTCTGTTCAACAATGACTGCGGCCACGATGGCGTCACCCTGCCAGACAGGTTCGGCGGCGCTGAGCACGCCGATGCCGCCGCTCTGCTGCATGCGCCATTCAATGTTGGGCTGCCCGAGTAGCGCGCGTTCGGATTGCGCCAGCACTGCATCGCGCGAATCGATCACATCACTGGCGACCAGATTGACTTTGCCGGTCGCCAGCCACCGCATGGTAACTGCTAGCGCTTTCTCATATTCACCTTGCGTCTGTTGTTCGTACAACGCTCCCGCAAGGCCGCGCACGTTGCCCGCAAGATCGACCACCCATACGCGCGCGTCGCGGGCAACACCTTGATTGAGAATGCGCTCGACGGCCGCGTCGGGCGCGTATCGTGCGCCAAGACTTGCTGCGATGTTCGCATCGCTCGCGCCAAACAGGGCGAGTACGCGTTCTCGCTCAGGGTCGGTTGCAGGAGGTGCCTCTGCTTCGGCAACCGGTGTAGCTGGCACGGTGCGACGACGCAACTGCAACCCCGGTCGATCCGAGAGTGAGGCGGCCACCAGCTTCGCCGTAGCCACTGTGACTTGCTCCTGACCAAGACGCAGGTAGCTTGCAAGCTCGCGTACGAACACGAAACCTGAAAGTGGGATGAGCAACAGCAGGAGCGAGGCGCCAACAAACTTGGCGCGCACGCTATGTCGAAACGGAACGCTATTCATATCTGGCTAGCGGCCATGGGGGCCTCCTCCCTTCGAAAAAGAGCCTGTCCTGAGCTTGGCGAGGAAGAGACTGGGAGGGATTGGGGTTGTCGAATCTTGAGATGTTTATTTCTGCGAATACTGCAAATTGCCCTCAGTCCCCCCTTCGGCACGCTCAGGGCAGGCTCTTT
>JAYVUH010000037.1:0-8675 GCA_043788115.1 Burkholderiales bacterium | reverse complement strand
ATCGCCATCCTGTTGATGGTGTTTTCCAGTCGTATCCCGTTCGGCGTGCTGCCCGAATGGATGTATCACGCACAGGTGCCGCCACCCAACCACGTCTTCAATCCTGGCATCCCCGGCATCACCTGGGTCGATCTGGTATTTCCGTTCTTCTTATTCACGATGGGCGCGGCGATTCCACTCGCGCTCCAAGCACGCCTAGATCGTGGCGACGGGCTGCTCGCCATCAGCGGCTCGATTCTCAAGCGCGGCGCTGTGCTGGTATTTTTTGCCATTTATGTCAAACACATCCAGCCGCATGTCATGTCAGGCACACCCGGGCTACAGGAATGGTTGCTCGCACTCGCTGGATTCCTGC
Organism: Burkholderiales bacterium; assembly: GCA_043788115.1. Classification (GTDB taxonomy): domain Bacteria; phylum Pseudomonadota; class Gammaproteobacteria; order Burkholderiales; family Usitatibacteraceae; genus UKL13-2. The sequence goes on along the minus strand of JAYVUH010000037.1, from coordinate 8,320 downwards.
TGCTGTTTCCAATGTTGGCGACGCTGCCGCGCGGCTGGTCGTTGGCGGCCCAACGAGCGGTTCGCCTTGTTGGTTGGATCGGTGCGCTGATTGTCCTCACCGTGTTTCGCGCCAAGGACGGCAGCGGATTTCTAGTCACCCGCAGTGACATCATCATTCTGGTGCTGGCAAACGTCGCTGTATCGGGTTCGTTTATCTGTCTCGCAACGCGAGACAAACTTGACTGGCTAGAGTGGCGTATGGGCATCCTCGCGTTCCTATTTGCACTCAGGCTCACCCAATCCATCCCCGGCTGGGGTCAATGGCTGTGGAATCTCTCGCCTGCACCGTGGATCGGCACCGTCTATTTCCAGCAATATTTGTTCATCATCATTCCCGGTACCATCGCCGGCGATTTGCTGCTGCGCTGGCGCTTGCAATCGGACACAACGGTGAATTCTCAATTGTGGCTCGTCTGCGCGCTCGGATTCGCGATGGTGCTGCTGATGCTAATCGGCATGCAATCGCGGCAAGTCGCTGCAGCCACGCTTGGCGCACTGGCGCTGTGCGCTCTCGGCTGGCTGGCGCTTCGACAAGCCACTGACGACACCACCAAGCTGCTGCGTGCACTATTCGGCTGGGGAATGTTCTGGCTGTTGCTCGGGCTCGCGTTCGAGCCCTACGAAGGCGGCATCAAGAAAGACCGCGCCACCATGAGCTACTACTTTGTCACCTCGGGCCTAGCCTTCATGCTGCTGGTATCACTGACGGTCCTGATTGATGTGGGGCGCATCCGGCGCGGCTTTGGGCTGTTGATCGCAACCGGCCAGAATCCCTTAGTGGCCTATGCCGGTGTGCAGAGTCTGCTACCGCCGCTATTGGGCATGACGGGGGCTAGTACCCTCATTGAAAAACTCACAGCCACTCCCTGGCTCGGTGCCGCGCGTGGAGCACTCTACACGTGGCTGGTCGCGCTGATAGGAGCAGTCTGCGCGCGACGCGGCATCCTACTGAAGACCTGACGGCAAGTCGTGCTTTCATTGCAGCGTTGCATTTTTGCCACCTTTGCTGCGCTGCATCACACTAAGATTTGGGCATTATTGGTAGCAAACTGGTATTGTCAATCGACACTGGCAGGTATGCCGGATTCATAAGAGCAACTAACCGTAGAACGGCAAATCGCGCTTGGGGCTGCAACAGCCAATCTCATGTGATGCGATAGCGATTTAATCAACCGGAGACCTCGACATGACCTTCCACAAAAAACCCCTCGCCGCCGCCGTATCACTAGCCCTGCTTGGTTTGAGCCCGGCTCTTGTCTACGCGCAAGCCACACCAGCTGGGCAAAGCGCTGCCGACGCCAAGAAAGCCGAGGATAACAAGAAGGCCGAAGCCGCCAAGAAAGCCACAGCGAAGCAGCCCGACCCAGAGGCGATCGTCGTCACCGGTATCCGCGCCTCTCTCGAAAAATCGCTGGACGTGAAACGTGATGCCGGTGCCAACGTGGAAGTCATCACGGCCGAGGACGTCGGCAAAATGCCGGACAAGAACCTCGCTGATTCGCTGCAACGACTCGCTGGCGTGGCGGTGCGCACCGACTACGACGAAGCCGAAAAGGTCTCCATCCGCGGCACCAACCCGGACATGAGCTTGATTTTGTTCAACGGGCATACGGTTAGCGGAGGTGATTGGTATGTCTCCGATCAGGGCTCCAGCAGCCGTAGTACCAGCTTGAGTTTGATGCCCTCATCAGTACTGAATCAGGCGATGGTCTATAAGACATCGCAAGCCAATATCGTCGATGGCGGACTCGCGGGGACCATCAACGTCACCACACGCAAACCACTCAACGAGCGAAAAGGATTCGGCGGCATCGTCAACGCGGGCGGTGTTTATTCAGACTTGCCAGACAAATGGGCACATCAATTCAACGCCAGTCTGAACTGGAAGAACGAATCAAACACCCTCGGGTTCATCGGTCAGACTTTTGCCGAAAAACGCTTCATGCGCCGTGATTCGGTATCGCGTTTGGCCTACGGCGTGAACAGTGGTTGGGATGTGTTGAATACGGCCACGATGCTCGGCATCACCGATGCGTCACTCGCGGGTACTGGCTTGCGTGCCGCCGACCTGAACGGCGTACGCATGCCCGGCAGTTTGAGTTCCGAGTTTGTCGAAAGTGTGCGTGATCGCAAGGGCGGCATGTTCGCTGCACAATTCCGACCGACGCGCGACCTCGACATCACCATGACCTCGTTCTATTCCGAGATGAATGCCAACAACTTTGGGCGGCTGACAGCAGGCGCCAACTACAGTATGTTGCTCGGCTACGGCGATGCGTTGGGCGGCACCACACCAAACAACTCGAATGGTCAACGCGTATACGCGCAAATTCGCAATCCGGTGATCATCAACACGGTCAGCAATTACGGTTTCCCGCTCCGTGTACTACAGAGCGCTGACATCGTATTTCCGGCCGGCACCACGCCCCAATACATCGGTAACTCCGAGGGTTTCTACCGTGATGGCGCCAAGGCGACCAGCGGCTTCGTCGATGTTGATGCCAATTGGCGGGTCAATAGCGACCTGACCATCAAAGGTTTGTTCAGCGCCACGCGCGGCGAGGGCACCACGCGCCTCGACCAAGGCGCGACCTTTGCCCGCTACGGCACGGGCGTTTCCTATCGGCTGGGGGATGTGCAAGAAGCGCCATTCGTGCGCTACATTGGCGCGGGCACCAACCAGCCTGGGCTCAACACAGATGGCAGCGGCTATCGCTTGGTCAGTCTCGGTGCATCGAGCGTCAAGACGGTCGATAAGGAAAAGAGTCTAGCGCTTGATGCCACCTACAACTTGCAAGCGGATGCGCTCACAACCCTCGAAATGGGTGTGCGCCACGCCGACCATGATCGTGATCTGACCCGCTGGGCACCGACGCGCCGCAATGCTGCGCTGCCAACACCTCCAGGAACGGGCTATGTCAATTATCCGGGTGACTTCGGTAACGGGTTGAATGGCAACGGCTGGGACAACACAGGGTTTTATTTGACGCCAGATGCGTTGCGTGGATTCATCGCATCACAATTCAAGCCGACAACAGACGCCTACGAACGCCGCGTCGCCGGCGAAATCGACATGCGCGAACGCCAGACCGCTGCCTACCTGATGCAAAACTTCGAATGGGAAAAGTGGTCGGGCAACGTCGGCGTGCGGTTTGTTCAAACTCGGGTCAATGCCAATATCGTCGTGCCGATTCGCTCAGGTCTATGCCCCCGTATCGAACCCGGGGCGACCGCAGTACCGTGCGTGGCAATTCCAGGTGCCATCAATACCGCGGGCGACGGCAGCACTTACTACGACGGCGTGGCGTGGAATCCCAACTCTGGCACCATTTACTACAAGACCCCGACCGAACGCACCTTCAAGGACTATCTACCAAGCTTGAACCTGCGCTACGAGTTCCAGAAAAACTTGATCTTGCGCGCCGGCATGAGCCGCACCATTGGTCGTCAAAACTACAACACGATGGGTGCGGGTTTTGGCACGCCGAGCTGTACGGCGTCCGGATGTAATGTCACCGGGCCGAATCCAAACCTGAAACCGCTCTACGCCGACAATGCGGACCTGTCGCTCGCGTGGTATTTCGCCCGCCGTTCGTTGCTGGCCGTTAATGCCTATACGTCCAGAATTGATGGTTACGTTAAGACTGGCGCGATTCGTCAGGGCGAAACCATTGAATTGGTGGATCCCACCGACAACGTCACCAAGCCATTCTTTATCAACTCGTCGTCGCAGCAGAGCGCCAAAATCGAAGGCGTTGAGTTGATCTTTGAGCGCCCCATTGCATGGGGCTTCGGGGTCACGACCAACTTCAGCCGGGCGCGCACCAAAGTTGAGGATGGGCGGCCAATGGTCGGCGCGTCAGACAAGGCAGCGAATCTTGGCTTGTATTATGAAGACGACAAACTCAGCGCTCGCGTGGTGTACAACTACCGTGGCAAATACGTTGCCAGCTCGACCGCCCCGGCACCGACCGCAAACAGCCAATCGACCAGCACCATCCTTGGCGTCGTACAACCAACGGCACTGATTTGGGCGGCCCCCGTGTCGAACGTCGCTTTTTCCTTGAACTACAACTTGACCAAAGAGTTACGCTTGTCGTTTGATGCCACAAACCTCCTCAACCCAACCCGTGCGCAGTATCGCTACAGTGAATCCGAGCAACAAAAACTCGACGTTAGCGGCCGCCAGTACTACGTGACCCTGCGCTATCGTTTCTAACGATTGTAGAGTCGCTCGTTCGAACGTCAGCACTGACAACGGCGTCCCGCCGGTTTCCAAGTCAGTGCGGTCGCGCCCTGCTCAATCAACCCCCGGCACTTAATGCCGGGGGCGCGGATTGCATGAACAGCCGGATCGACCGGCCAGCGAACAGCATCGACACCGGCACGTAGCCTTGAAAAGCACCAATGGCGCGCCAATGACAGGCGTTGCAGTTTCGCCACAATTGCTGCGCCGCAGCATACCCACTGCTCGACAAAATTGGTAGCAAACTGGTATTGTCACGCGATGCCCACAAGGCACAACCAATTTCGACTAAGACTGGCCAACGACCGTACCGCAATACGCGATTGAGCCGCACTAAGCCCCAACAGCTATCCCATCCCCAGGAGACTAGTACATGACCTTCCACAAGAAACCCCTCGCCGCCGCGGTATCGCTGGCCTTGCTCAGCTTGAGCCCAGCCCTCGTCCACGCCCAGGCCGCACCAGCCGGCCAAAGCGCGGCTGACGCAAAGAAGGCCGAAGACGCAAAGAAAGCGGCTGCCGCCAAGAAAACTGAAGCGGAGGCAATTGTTGTCACTGGTATTCGCGCCTCCTTGGAGCGCTCGATCCAGGCTAAGCAAGACGCCGACACTAACGTAGAAGTGGTATCTGCCGAAGACGTGGGCAAGATGCCTGATAAAAACATCGCCGATGCACTTTCGCGCCTGACCGGTGTGAACGTACAGTACGGTGGCGCGTTGGCGATGGACGAAGCCGAGCGTGTGGCGATTCGCGGTACCAGCCCGAACCTGAACTTGGTCACAGTGAACGGCCACGCCTTGTCGTCGGGCGACTGGCACGTTGGTGACCAAGCCGGCTCGGGCCGCAGCGTCGGCTTCGGTTTGCTGCCATCGCAATTGATCGGCCAGGCCATTGTGTACAAAACTGGCCGCGCGGACATCACCGAAGGCGGTATCGCCGGTACGGTGGATGTAATCATGCGTAAGCCGCTCGACTTCCGCAAGCAGCTTACAGGCGAAGCCTCAGTTGGCTTGGCCTACGCAGACTTGCCGAAAAAAACCGATCCACAAGTCTCGGGCCTGATCGCATGGAAAAGCGACGACAAGACGTTCGGCGTAATGGTGCAGGGCTTCAGCGAGAAGCGTCACCTGCGCCGTGACGGCCAAGAGATTTTTGGCTACAACTACATCACCGTGGCACAAGCCAACGCGTCAGGCAACCCTGCCTTGATCGCCGCCGCGCAAGCGGCAGCGACCACCAGCACGCCCAACGTTACCAACGTACGCATGCCGGGCAGCTTGAATTCAGCGATGTTCGAGGGTATCCGCGAGCGTACCGGCGGCTACTTTGGTGCGCAGTGGAAACCGACCGCCAACCTCGACCTTAACCTGAGCGCGTTCAAGTCAGAACTGAAAGCGGACAACTACAACAGCTCCGGCTACGGTTTGCCAAACACGTTGCTCAACAATGGCTGGCAGATTCAGAACGGCGTGGTTGAAAACAACGTGCTCGTTGGCGCTTCATTGGTGCGTCCTGCGACGGCACCGGCCACACAGCAAGTCATCGGCTTCCAGTTTGACCATTTCCTGCGTCAAGGCGCAAAGTCGAAATCGAACTTTGTTGACCTCGACGGCAAGTGGGACGCGACTGAAAAACTGTCCGTCAAGTTCCGTGTCGGCAGCACCGAAGGCAGCGGCGTCACCAACTCGCAGCCGTCGATCGTGCTAGGCATCATCAATCCGAACATCACCTATCGAATCAATGCAGGCAATGCGGTCGACTACTCAATCGTCAACGCAGCAGGCACGCCATTTAACTTGAACAGTCCCTCGACCTTTGTGCAACTCAGCAACCAAGGTGCGTCGGTCAACTCGAACGACAAAGAGACCTACGCTCACGTTGACGCAGAGTACAAGCTCGATGGTGGGATCTTCAAGAACATCAAGTTCGGCGCTCGTAATGGCGACCATAAGCGCACATACGACGTCACCAACCCACGCTTTAACGCGCAGTACAACGCCAACGGCACGCTGGTCTCGCCATCGCCGTTTATCAGCGTGACCGGCGGCCTATTGGTCACCAACATCGTCGGTGCGATTCCGGTGCCTGCAGGCACTTACCCTAGCAACTGGGCGTCTGGTGTCAGCGGCAACTTCCCCCGCAGCATGATGCGCTATGACACCAGCCAGATGCAGAACTTCGCCAATCAGTACGTGAACTGGGACCCGGTACTCGGCAAGAACTGGTCAGCCGGCTTCGAAGTCAAGGAAAAGAACGATTCGCTCTACCTGATGACCGAGTTTGATTTTGACAAGATCTCGGGCAACGTCGGCGTACGCGCAGCGACAACCGAGGTGACGTCGAAGGCCTATCAAGCGCTGACCAACGGCACGGCCGCAGGACAATGCGTGCCATTGCAACCTTGTAGTGTTGCGAACGCCATCACGACCTCGTCATTGGCAACCTACGTGCCGCAAGTCGTCAACACCAAGCACACCGACTACCTGCCCAGCTTGAACCTGCGTTGGGAAATCGAACCGAAGCTGATTGGTCGTTTGGGTCTCACCAAGACGCTCGGACGCGCGAACTACAACGAGCTGGCCGCAGCGGTTAACTTGAACAACACACTGTTGACGGGCACATCCGGCAATCCACGCTTGAAGCCGACCACAGCGACTAACGTTGACGCCTCGCTTGCGTACTACTTTGCGCGTCGGGCTTACGTTTCAGGTGCCCTGTTCAGCCAAAACATCAAGGACTACGTAAAGCCGGGTTCGTCGAACTTGGACTTCTTCAACACCTCGACCAACACCATCTCCACTTACTTGGTGACCTCACGCGTCCAAGTTGACGCCAAGATCAAGGGCTTGGAGTTGGCCGGTGAATTGCCACTTGGCGGCGGCTTTGGTGTGTTGGCGAACTACACCTATGTGGATGGCGAAGACGGTGACGGCCAGCCATTCCTCGGTACGTCGCGCAATACCTACAACGTGCAAGGTTACTTTGAGGATGATAAATTCTCGGCACGCTTGGCTTGGAACTGGCGCTCCGACTACGCTATTGGTTTATTGGCCAACAAGCCAGGTGTGACGTCTGTCGTCGGCACGCATCGCTACGCGTCGGGTGGCAGCTTGTCGGCATCCGTTTCGTACAAGATCACACCGCAAATCAGTGTGACCCTGGACGGCAACAACTTGTTGAACCCAGTTCGCAGCACCTACTACATCAACGAAAACGCACCTGGCTATTGGCATGAGTTTGGCCGCCAGTTCTTCCTGAACCTGCGTGCGAAATTCTAAACCCGCCATTTAGAGTGTCATGAGAGCCGCCGGAGAAATCCGGTGGCTTTTTTATTGGAGCGGTCGCAACGTTCGCGCAGACTCGCCGACGCGTCTGCCAGCTTCGTCGAACACATGCACCAACGCCGCCTCAACATTCAGGCCGATCTCGTCGCCGGCATTCACATTTACGCTTTCGCGCACCTCAACACACATCGTCTGCCCTGCACAATCTGCGTATACGTAGGCGGTCGCGCCCAAACGTTCAACCGTAATGACTCTGCCGCGCAGCGGACCACCTCGGTCAAGCCGAAAATGTTCGGGCCGGATGCCGAGCGTCGCCCGGCCTGCGGCCGCATTCGTCGAAGCGTGTGAGAGCTGCGTTCCCGCACTCAATATCGCGACGCATTCAGCACCATTCACCTCTAGCGTTACCGGTAGAAAATTCATTGCGGGGGAGCCGATGAATCCCGCGACGAACATGTTTACGGGTTTATTGTAGAGTTCAAGCGGCTTACCAACCTGCTCAATGACGCCGTCACGAAGCACCACAATCTTGTCCGCGAGCGTCATGGCCTCGACTTGATCGTGCGTCACGTAGATCATGGTCTTGCCGAGCCGCTTGTGCAGCGCGGCGATTTCGACGCGCGTTTTCAAGCGCAATTCAGCATCAAGGTTTGACAACGGCTCGTCAAACAGAAACACGTCGGGGTCCTGCACCAAGGCACGGCCGATCGCGACGCGCTGCGCTTGACCACCGGAGAGTTGCGCAGGCTT
>JAYVUH010000036.1:0-8125 GCA_043788115.1 Burkholderiales bacterium | reverse complement strand
GCCTAGCTGCTGCCCCAATCTCACCATAATCGGAACCAACGCAACTTAATCAGGCCCTCCCTAGTTGAGACACGGGGAACAAATAACGATTACCTGAGTCTCACTCGGTGCGGGTGTCGCAAAAGACTGCTGTTGTGGGCATAAATGCCGGATTTAACGCTCTTTCAATGCTTTGTTTGGTGTTTTGCTGGCCCGCAGCCTAGAAGCACAGAGCGTTACAGCTTCGCGGTTGACTCCCTATTACGGCAGGCGTAGCCTGAAGGGAACTCGCTGGCGGTTTGCAGGAAATCCCAACGCGCAGGAAATCACCCGAACTCTGGATCCATGAAGCTCAAACTACACATGATCGCCGCTGCTGTGACCGCCGCCGCCATGGCACCAGTCGCCTATGCGCAGTACTACGGCGGGGTGGTGCTTAGCGGCGGCCAGGCGCGCTCGGAATTCGGCTTCAATGGCGCAGAAAAGCCGAGCGAGATTGTCGATTTGAATCAGCTCTCGCGGGGTTTGTCGTTGTCAAACGAGTCCAGCGTGGGCATGAAACTTGGCTACCGGTTCACGCCGTACTTCTCGGTCGAGGGCCGCTTTGCAGGCAGCTACGCTGACCGCTCCGCGTTTAATTCGCTGGATATTTTCCAGCGCAACGCCGCCGCCGTGCGTGCGAAATCGATGGGACTTGATTTGGTTGGTTCGCTACCGATATTCAAGTCACTTTCGCTGGAAGGCCGCGCCGGCTTCCGCGCCGAACAAAACGGCTCGGAGTCTTCGCTAAACGGCATTGTGGCATCGGCTGCTAATCCGCGCGCCGTCAATACCGGCGCACTCGGCGTTGGCGTGCAATACAACTTCAACAACAGTCTTGGCCTGCGATTTGAAGTTGAGCGCTCGCGCAAGTTCTTCAACGATCGGGGCAATCTCGATGCCGAGAGCGTAACGTTTGGCGTTCACTGGCGCTTCTAGGGGAGCGACTGGCTTAACTACCAATGCGCCCTTCGCGCGGGCTGCTGGCTGACGCCTGATAGATTTTCTTGGGCATTCTGCCCGCCAAAAACGCCTCTCGCCCCGACTCCACGGCCTTCTTCATTGCGCTCGCCATCAGCACCGGGTCGCGCGCCTTGGCAATTGCCGTATTCATCAGCACCCCATCGCAACCCAGCTCCATCGCGATGGTGGCATCTGACGCGGTACCAATACCAGCGTCAACCAGCACCGGCACGTTGACGCGATCGAGAATGATCTCCAGATTCCACGGATTGAGTATGCCCATGCCAGAGCCGATGAGAGACGCCAGCGGCATGACGGCCACACAGCCAATGTCCTCAAGCGCTTTTGCCTGAATCGGATCATCCGCGCAATACACCATCACATCAAAGCCATCGGCCACCAGCTCTTTGGCTGCGAGCAACGTCTCAGGCATGTTCGGGAACAGCGTTGAATCGTCCGCCAGCACTTCGAGTTTCACCAACCGATGGCCGTCGAGCAATTCACGCGCAAGGCGCAGCGTTCTGACCGCCTCTTTGGCGTTGTAACAGCCGGCAGTATTGGGCAGTATGGTGAAGCGCGACGGCGGCAACACTTCCAGCAGACTTGGCTGAGACGGGTCCTGACCGATATTCACGCGTCGAATGGCAACCGTGACGATGTTGGCACCAGAGGCCTCGATAGCGCGACGTGTTTCGTCAAAGTCACGATACTTGCCGGTACCAACCAACAGACGTGAGTCGTAGCTTTTGCCGGCGATCACCAACTGTGTTGAAGCATCAGACATTCAGCCACCTCCGACAGCAATAACGATCTCAAACTGATCGCCGTCTTTGATCGCCGTGCCGTCAACCGCACTTTTAGGCACGATCTCGCCGTTACGCTCGATCGCGAATCGCTTGCCTTCGAGTTGCATTGACGCTACCAGCGCCGCGACCAGCGCGCCAGGCGGCAGTGTCGTATCGCGACCATTCACTTTGATATTTAGGGAACCTCTGATTAAGTCCATTTCGTCGCCATACGTTGTTGCTCACGCAAGAAATTCTCCTTACATATCAGATATATGCGGCGTCGAATTTCTTACGCTCGCGCCTAGTCTGACTTAGAACTGAACTTAATCAGAGGTTCCTTAGCATGGAAAAATTCTAGCACGCGGCTTTTGTGCCAGACTTGTCTCATCGCAAGATGTTTCAACGCCGACTTGTTGCCTCCCCTCAGTCGCGCTGCCTATTCAAACTCCTGTGGCATGACCTCCAACCCTCCCGATCCCAACGCCTCGTCAAAACCAATCATCGTGATCGCGATCGTTTGGCTGATCGGCCTTTTAATCTCAGGTTGGTCGCCGTTTGATCGCACCACTTGGTGGCTCGAAGTATTCCCGTGTTTTGTGGGGTTCGCCGTGATGTGGTCAACGCGTCGCAGCTTTCCCCTTACCAACCTGCTTTACGTGCTGATCCTCGCGCACGGTGTGGTGCTGATTGTCGGGGGTGCCTATAGCTATGCGCGCGTACCGCTCGGCTTCTGGATGCAGGACTGGTTTGGCTTTGCACGCAACAACTACGACAAGATCGGCCACTTTGCACAAGGCTTCGTGCCAGCCATCATCGCGCGCGAGCTGTTGATTCGCAAATGGAAAGTACCACAGCGAGGCCTAGTCACGTTTCTGGCCGTTTCAATCTGCCTCGCCTTCTCGGCCTTCTACGAGCTTGTTGAATGGTGGGCGGCGCTTGGTCTCGGACAGGGTGCGGATGAGTTTCTGGGCACGCAGGGCGACCCGTGGGACACGCAGTCGGACATGTTTTTCGCGTTGCTTGGCGCGATTGCGGCGCTGACTCTACTATCCAGCTGGCACGATCGGCAACTCGCCGAGATAAGCCCAACATCCGATTCCCCGCCTACGCGGGGATGAACGGCGAACTAAGGGCCAAGGTCGTCCCTAAGTTCCGGCTCACATAACTTGGATCCCCGCCTACGCGGGGACGTGAGACGGGAATGCGCAAAGCATGCTTTGCGCCGTCGAGCGCCCTAGCGACATGCAGGTCGCTGGGGGGCGAACTAAGGGCCAAGGTCGGCCCTAAGTTCGCGTTCACATTTGTTTAAACAGGTGCGTATACGCCCGGCTGACCTGTAGTTCCGCCTTTGAGTCTTTGATTCGCACAATCGTGCGCCCCATCACGTCTCGGGTTGTACCAGCGATACGGTCCACGTTCACCACGGTTGAGCGGTGGATTTGCCAGAACGCGTCTGGATTGAGCTGCTCAATTAGTTCGGATAGCGGCGTACGAATCAGCGATTCGATGTCTTTTCCGCCCTCGCGGGTGTAAACGCTGACGTACTTGTCTTGCGCTTGAAAGTACAACACATCATCAACCGATATTTGCTTGGTGAGCTCACCGACCGAAGCACGAATCCAGCGCAAATGTGTGCTCTTCGATTGCGGCAACACGTGTGCGATCGACTTCAAGATCGCCGCAATATCCTGTGGCGTTTCGTTTTTTTCAAGCTTGACTTTGAGCCTCGCGATCGCGCGCGTAAGGCGATCATCTGTGACAGGCTTGAGCAAATAATCGACCGCCTGTTGGTCAAACGCATCGACCGCATATTGATCGTAGGCGGTCACAAACACGACGTGCGTTTTTGCGTCGATCCGACCCGCGACCTCAAGCCCCGTCAGGCCCGGCATTTTGATGTCGAGAAAGACAACCTCCGGGGCAATGTCGTCGATGACACGCAAGGCCTCAGGGCCGTTGGTCGCTGTTGCCGCGATCTCCAACTCGGGCCACAACACGGACAGACGCTGTTTCAAGTAGTCGGTGAGGTTTTGTTCGTCGTCGACGAGGATCGCTCTTGGGTTCATTGCCATTCGTTCACATTTTATCGTTCTTGCAAAGACTCACGCGCCCAATTCACTGGGCTTGTGCGCTCGCGGCTCGTCGCACGCGACTCGAAATCCCGCTCACGTGTCGTCTACTAAGATCGCTTTAATATTCATTGCGAGTCGGGAATGCAAATCGTGATCTTAGTCCCGCACGGCACATTGTCCGAAATGCTCAGCGTCGCGCGACCGTTGTAGATTTTATCGAGGCGTTCGCGCACGTTCTTGAGGCCGATACCGTTCGACGTTGAACTCTGAAAACCCAAACCGGTATCGGCGACGGTAATCTCGACCATATCGCCAAGCGAACGCGCGCTCAGGCTAATTTCCCCGCCCTCGATCTTCGGCTCCAGCCCGTGTTTGATGGCATTCTCGACCAGCGGCTGGACCAACATGGGCGGCAGATGAAAATACGTCAGCTCGAACGGCAGCGAAACACGCGTTTGCAGCCGATCCCCCATGCGAATTTTGAGAACGGCGAGAAAACTCTTCATCAACTCGAACTCTTGCGAGAGTGTCGCCTCTGTCTCACGCGTGTTGGCGAGCGAGGCACGCAAGTAGGCGATAAATTCTTCCAGCATATGCTTCGCGTCATCCGGCTTGCTATGAATCAGGCTGGTCACATTGGCCAGTGTGTTGAACAAAAAATGCGGCTCGATCTGCGCTTGAAGTGCGCGCAAATTCGCTTGCGTGGCAGCACGTTCGGCGGATTCAGACCGCTCACGTTCCTCGGCGAGCGCCAGCTGGGCGCCGAGTTCCTTGGTGCGGCGTTGCCAGATCAAGGCGATGACTGTTGAAATTATCAGCGAGATTAGAAAACTCGATACAAACTGCGGGATGGTGAACAACCATCTTTCAATATTCTGAAACCCCGGGATAAACGACACTAGAAAAAAACTGCCCGTGACGATGGTTGTACCGAGCGCCGCATAGAACATCACCACGGCGAAGAAGCCGCGCAGATTTATCCAGCGCATGAGCGGCTCGATCAGCTCGAGCACGCCCCAGAAGGCAAAGCCGATCACATTGGAGATGAGAAGATTGCCGCCGATCGTCTCGATCAATCCTGCAGCAGACAGCGTGCGCCCGCTTGTCAGAATGCCCAGCACGCCGATCAACGTAAAGCCAGCTGCAAACATCGCGTTAAAGATGATGGTGTATACGAAGTTGCGCAGGAAGCTGCGCGGCCATTTGCGAAAGTAGGCAATCGACTCCAGCGGATGAAAATGCGCCGCGCCGGCTTCAAGTTGCAGCTTCTGTTCCGCACGACGCAGCGCGTCGCACGACGCGTCACCTGCTCCTGCATCGAGCGCCTTGAATGAGGAATCGATCATATAAGTGGTCTCTGCGATCTTCGTTCGGGTATCAAAAACGTCAGACGGTTTTGGTAAAAGCGTCGTGGCTCGGGCGCATGGATTTGACTTCCGCCAAGGTGCGGACCGTCGCTTCCGGTTGCTGGCGGTTTTGCCACCAACGGTAGATGAAATATCCCACCGCGGCGATACCAACGGTGGCGACCAGAAACTTGAATGCGCGAAACCAAACGCTGATCAAGGCGATACCCATGCCAAACGCGACCCACTGGACCCACCAGTGGCCGGGTGAGGTGAAGTAATTGATAAACGCGCACAGCCCGACCACGTAGATGAACGTAAACGGGAAGGTGATCGCGTCGGTCAGTGGCTTGATGGGGTTTAGGCTCATGTTGGACTCCTTATTGGCTTCGTTTGAAACAAGACTGTCGGGCACTGGTGCAATTTAGGCGATAACGTCCGCGACCGCTCGAACAGTGCGATAAAACGCGAAAAGACGGCGCGAATCGCATCCACACGCCGCCAATGACACGTCTGTCCTAAGCTGCGTGAAAGTGCCCATGGAAACACACTGGTGTCCAATACGGCAAGCGCACCAGCGCCTGTGGTCCGGCGGCCAGATTCAAGGCGTCAAACACCGTCGCAAAGCTTTGCTGGCGCGCAACGTCGAAACCAACGCCGACCAGCCAGCCTTCGCCTTCTTTGCTTGAGCCCGGTTTTGGCACGACGACGTGCTCTTCGAGTGCGACCTCCTCACGGAAGTTGAATCGATCGACCTTGCCCGACTCGACATCAACGCGCATTACGCCGGTAAAGCCGAATCCTTCGTCGCGCTCGCTGGTGCCAACCGGGTAGTACACGTTCCGGTTGCGCAGCCCGACAAAGCGCGGGTCAACGCGTGGAAACTCGCAGTTCTCGTTACGCAACGTAATGCCGCACTTGCCGCGATTCAAGTCGATGGTGACAAAAGCGGGGTTGGAGTGGTCCGGCGCCACCGTCTCACCGCGCATCATGCGCGGCATCCAGTCACTCATGATGCTCATGTCCTTCGACTGCACAAAGTCGACGCGAATGACGTTGTCTGCCTCCCACGCGTTGCCGAAGTGGAACACCATGAACGAAGGCATCTCAAGCACGCGTCGCTTTGAAAAGTCGTTGCGATCAACGATGAGGACCTTGGTCGATTCATCACCTTTCCACGTCAACGCCTGACCATACGCCGCGCCCTTACGCATGGCTGCGTAATCAACGCCGATGGGCGGCAACAGAAATACCAAATGCTTATTCGTCACTGCAAAATCGTGCACCATGCCGCCTGCGGGCGCGTCAATTACCGCATGTTTGATCAAGTCGCCCTTGGCCGACAGGTGGTACAACACCATCTTTCCCATCAGGGTGCCGAAGTTCCAGAACGTGCCGTCTGGGTCGATCTTCGGGTGCGCAGAGAACGGCATGTGTTTGAGTTCTGGCGTCCACGCAACCAAGCCGCGTGTCTCTAACGTAATCGGATCCATTTCCGTGGCCGAACCGCCTTCCCACAGGGCCAGCAACCGGTCGCCGAGTTTGTACACGTTGGTGTTAGCGGTATTGAGATCATCGCTGTTACGAACGGGCATTTTTGTTTTGAAGTTCGAACCAAACACAGGCGCCAAAAATTCATTGGCGGCCTGCTCCGCGAGAAACTTCTTACTCTCGACAAATTTCGCTTGGTGAGAAACCCCTTTGTCCGTGAAACGCCACGCGTGCACCAGGCCATCGCCGTCGAACCAGTGGCTGTAGCGCTGTGTCGCCGCACCCGTGCCGCGCTCAAACAAGCCGGGGCCGTTGCGGTAGAACACGCCACGCAATTCGGCGGGGAGCGTGCCCTCCACGGCGGCGCGCTCGCACATGACGTTTTGCCCCGCGTAGCCGCGCAGTGGCGTCATGCGCGGTGCACCGTTGAACAGCGCTTTAGGTGCGGTGGTTGGTGTCACCGATGCGACACTCGCCATCGCGGCTGTTGGAATTGCTGTTGCGACTGCGGTCGCACCGACACTAGCAAAGAAGTTTCGACGGTTCATGGCGGCCCCGTTACTTGATATTGATGACGATAGATTTGCTGTCTTTGCCGACGACAAACTTGGCTTGCTCAAACGTCGGCGGGCCAAAGTTGCCCGACGCATCGTTGGAGAACGCGTACGGTTCGATTGGAATGCCCATCGCGTTGCTGTCCAGCTTGCCATTGCTGTTTTCATCGACGAACAGCGAGATCGCGTACTCGCCCTCGGGCAGGTCTTTGAAAGACACGGTGACCATGCCTTTCTTGGCCGTGATCATGTTGCCCGCAGTCGATTTGCCCATCCACTTGTCGTCCCTCTTATAGAGAGCGACCATGACGTTTCCTTTTTCGGAAGCCACGCCGTTCACCTCCACAGTGAGGTCGCCAGCGACGGCGACGCTCGGATTGATCAAGGCGGCAATGCCGACCGATGCGGCGGCGATAAAGGTGGCAACGGTGCTGGTGCGGGCGCTGAAAAATTTCATATCGGGCTCCTGAAGTTGGGTAACGATGACTGGCTGGAGCGAATATTGGTCGCAGGCGAATGGTCGTGGGCCAACCTTGCGACGAACCGCATTTAAGCGGCGCGAGTTGCCAAAATCGGCGGTGGAGCGACGCGAGCGGGGTCTTACCGTCGGGGCGGCGGTCTGCTCTGTGGTTCACTCAGCTTGCGTCAAAGGGGCGTAAGATGCTGGCAGCAGCAACTTCGATACGCACATCCCACGAGGAGAACGCCATGACACTCTGCCCAGTCGCACTCGTTTCTGGCTGCGCCAAATGCCCGATATTTAAACCCTGCCCCCTCAAAGGCGTGATCGGCGACTACAAACCTGACGACAAGAAAGCGGACAAGTCCGCGAGTGATCAGAAGAAGTAGAAGTTCTAAAGTCCAATGAAGACGGGCGTTTTCAGGCAAAAATG
>JAYVUH010000035.1:0-4290 GCA_043788115.1 Burkholderiales bacterium | reverse complement strand
GTGGTAAGTCGTGTGTGACGCAACGCCACGCATCGACAGGTTTCTCCAAATGAGGTCAACAGATGAGCGCAGTTCTTGAACCCAAAGTTAGTAGTGCTGCCGGCGGGGCGCCACCTGCTGACATGTCCGCGAAACTCGCGTTCTCGAAAAAACTGCAAGCGGTGACCAACCGAATCCACTCGACCACCAATGTCGATGAAATCATGCTCGACGTCGCGCGTGATATCTGTCAGTTGTTCGACGCAGACCGGCTGACCATCTACACAATGTCCGAAGATGGCTCGGCAATTGTGTCGAAAGTTAAATCTGGACTCAATTCGTTCAAGGACATCAAGCTTCCGCTATCCGAGAGTTCCATCGCGGGTTGTTGCGCGCTCAACAAGCGTTTCATGAATATCAAGGATGTCTACGACGACGCTGAGCTGAAAGTTTTTTCGCCCAATCTGGCGTTTCTTAAAGCGGTCGATCAACGCACGGGCTATCGTACCAAGCAAATGATGGTCACACCGATTCTGGGGGTTGACGCCAGCGGTGGAAGTGGGGAGTTGGCGGGCGTTATTCAGGTCATCAATCATCTGCCAGGCACGCCGTTTCCGCAGCTGGCGGAAGAGGGACTTGGCGAGTTGGCCAAAACGCTGGCGATCGCATTTAAGGTTCGCCAGCAGATTCCGTCGCAGATCAAGTCCAAGTTCGAATATTTGGTGATCGATAACGTTATTTCCGAGGGCGAACTTGAGTTGGCGACGCGAACCGCTCGCCGCAAAAGCAAAAACGTTGAGGATATTCTGGTTGACGAGTTTCAGGTCAAGCCAGAAGCTCTCGGTGCCGCGCTGGCGAAGTATTTCACCGTTGAGTACGAGCCGTTCAAATCGGATCGGATCAAGCCAATCGACCTGCTGAAGAATCTGAAGCGCGAATATTGCGAGCAGGCCACTTGGTTACCGATTGATGACAGCAAAGCGGGTATTGTCATCATGACGACCGACCCAGAACATGTAAAGAGTTCAAGGGTCGTCGAGAACATCTTTCCAAAATCAAAGTTCGTCTACAAAGTCACAACCACCCGGGATTTTCATCTCACGTTGGCGCAGCTGTTTGGCGGCGGTGCAGATGGCCTACAGACTGAGGACATCGGTGACCTATTGTCGAGCATGGATGATGACCCGGAATTTCAGGAAGCTGGCGGAGATGATCTCTCAGCGGCGGCCGACAATGAATTGGTCAAGCTGGTCAACAAGATCATTATTGACGCTTACAATCAGGGCGCATCAGATATTCATATCGAGCCGTTGCCCGGCAAGGGCAAGACCGGCGTTCGATTCCGCAAGGACGGCTCGTTGGCACCGTATATCGAAATTCCTTCGAGCTATCGCAGTGCGCTTTGCGCGCGCCTGAAAATCATGTGCGATCTCGATATTTCCGAGAAACGTAAACCTCAGGATGGCAAGATAAAGTTCAAGAAGTACGGTCCGCTGGATATTGAGTTGCGGGTGGCGACGATCCCGACCACCGGTGGGGTCGAAGACATCGTGATGCGTATCCTCGCCGCTGGTGAGCCGATACCGCTCGACAAGCTTGGTCTGACGACGAAGAATAAGAATAATTTGACGTCAGCAATTGCGAAACCGTACGGGCTGTTCTTCGTTTGTGGCCCAACGGGCTCTGGCAAAACGACCACGCTGCACTCGGTGCTGGGTTCACTCAATACGCCAGATACCAAAATTTGGACGGCTGAAGACCCGGTTGAGATTACGCAAAAAGGGCTGCGTCAGGTTCAGGTTAACAAAAAGGTAATCGACTTTCCGGCCGTCATGAAAGCGTTCCTTCGCGCCGATCCGGACATCATCATGGTCGGTGAGATGCGTGATGCGGAGACGACGCACATCGGCATTGAGGCATCCCTCACGGGCCACCTTGTATTCGCCACGTTGCACACCAATTCGGCGCCGGAGGCGGTAATCCGCCTGCTCGACATGGGGATGGACCCATTTAACTTTGCCGATGCGTTGGTCGGTATTCTGGCGCAACGCTTGGCTAAAAGGCTTTGCAAGTGCAAGCAACCGTACACGCCGGACGGTGAAGAGATGAAGCAATTCATGCAGGAATATACGACCGATCTTCGCCAGACGCCGCCGTGGGTAAAAGACCCGCAGGGTGAGGCCAAGAAGCTCTACGAATATTGGATCAAGGAGTACGGCAAGGATGGAAAGTTGGTTTTCCAAAAAGCCGTGGGTTGTGACACCTGCGGTGGTTCAGGTTACAAGGGCCGGGTGGGCTTGCATGAGTTGATGGTGGCGACTGACCCCGTGAAGAAGATGGTTCAGGAAAAAGCGCGTGTCGCAGACCTGTTTGTGAAGTGCGTTGAGGAGGGCATGTCTACCTTGAAAATGGACGGCATGGAAAAGGTCATGATGGGTCTGTGCGATATGAAGCAAGTGCGCACCGTTTGCGTCAAGTAGACAAGCTGATCTGATGACTTCTCATGCAGATGTGAAGTTGATCAGTCGCCAAGGAGGGGCGGGCGACGGAAACGAGCGCCTCTTTACCGCGCTTGAGTACCTCAATCGGGTGGGCGCTGCACTGAGTTCAGAGAAGAACCTAGACAAGCTGCTGGAGACGATTCTCACGGCAGCCAAGAAGATCACAAGCGCCGATGGCGGAACGCTTTACCGGCTGGTTGACGAGAAACTCAAATTTGAGATCGTCCTCAATGACAGCCTGAAGATAGCGATGGGCGGCACGACCGGCGTACCGGTTCCGTTTTATCCCATCCCGCTACGTGGCACCGATGGAGCGCCGAATAACAGCATGGTCGCCGCATATGCGGCGTTGCACGATGAAACGGTGAACATCGCCGACGCGTACACCGCCGAAGGCTTTGATTTTTCAGGCACGCGAGCCTTCGACAACAAAACTGGCTATCGCTCGACATCGTTTCTGACGATTCCGATGAAGAACCATGAGGGCGAGATCATCGGCGTGTTGCAACTACTGAACGCCCTGGATGAGGCTGGTAGCGTCGCGCCATTTACGGTGGAAGATCAGCGCCTCGCGGAGTCGCTCGCCTCGCAAGCGGCGATCGCGCTCACCAACCGGATGTTGATCAATCAGCTTGAGACGCTGTTCGAATCATTGATTGGGTTGATCAACACCGCCGTTGACGATAAGTCGGCCTATACCGGCGGGCACTGTAAGCGCGTACCGACGCTCACTATGATGCTGGCAGAAGCAGCCGCCGAGGTTAGTGAAGGTCCATTGGCGGCATTCACGATGACCGACAAGGACCGCTATGAACTGAAGATCGCCGGGTTGTTGCACGATTGTGGAAAGATCACCACACCGGTGCATGTCGTCGACAAAGCGACCAAGCTTGAGACTATCTTCGACCGGGTGCATTTTGTCACGCAACGCTTCGACATTCTGAAGCGCGACGCCGAGATCGTGCTTCTCAAGGCAAAACTTGCTGCGATCAGCCACCACGACGACGCCTCAGTGACGCGTGCAGAGCGGGACTATTCGTTACGCATCCGGCAGTTGGACGATGATCGCGAGTTTGTTCGGCGCGTAAACGTCGGCGGCGAACGGATGAGTGCGGAAGATCAATTGCGCGTGACCAAAATCGCAGCGTATCCGATCAGAGGTGAGAATGGCCGCGCCACCAGTTTTCTGAGCGAGGATGAGCGCAATAACCTGAATATTCCTTATGGCACGCTTACCCAGCCTGAGCGCGAGATTATCAATCACCACATCGTTGCGACCATCAAGATGCTTGAGGCGCTGCCTTGGCCAAAGCACCTTAAGAACGTACCGGAGTACGCTGGCGGACACCACGAGCGTATGGACGGCAAAGGCTATCCAAAGGGGCTGACTCGAGACCAGATGAGCGTGCAGGCGAGGGTAATGGGGATCGCCGATATTTTCGAAGCGCTGACGGCCAAAGATAGGCCGTACAAACCTGGCAAGACGCTTTCAGAGTCGCTGGCAATTCTTGCCAAGTTTAAGGAGAGCGGCCACGTCGATCCGGATCTGTTTGATGTGTTCGTGCACAAAAAAGTCTATTTGAAGTATGCGGAGCAGTTCTTGGATCCTTCGCAAATCGATGAAGTAGCCTAGCGCGGGCTAAAAAGAGAACGGGCGTACAGGTATTTCGCAATTGACTCGCCCGCGGCCATTTTCCCAGTCTTCCATCGAGCCAAGAGCGACGTCGAATGGTCCATATTCAAAACGCGAGAAAGCGATTTGTCCTCTCGCCATATAAAGGCGGATGTCGTTGTTGGGATATTCGCGAAC
>JAYVUH010000034.1:0-3043 GCA_043788115.1 Burkholderiales bacterium | reverse complement strand
CTGACTAAAGCCATACTGAAATTCGAACGACGTCTCCGGCAGCATGTTGCGAATCACTGCCTCGAGTTGCACCTCGCCAAACGCGCCGCGCGATTTCTTGTCGCCAAGCAACTGTTGCAATGACACGACATTGGTGGTCAGTCCATCTAGCTTTTTTTGCGCCTCGTCAATTGTCGCGAGACGCGTCATCACGTTGACGAAGGTTTCGTTGGTCTTCTTGAAGCCTTCTTCAAGGCGTTCGTTGACCTTGCCGGAAATCTCCGCCAGTCGCGTATCGTTGGTCTTGGTCAGGAGATCAACGCGCTCGCCGATTTGCTGCGTTAACAGACGCATGGTTGATTGCATGTGTTCCGTCTGCGCACGGCTTTGTTCGGCGAGCTTCTCAAGTGTTTGCGCGAGCATTTCCGCTTTCAACGCGTCTTGCTTCTGTGTGAGCGTCTGGGTGAGCGTCGCCAACCCCTGCGATTGTTCTAATTGGAGCTTGGCAACCGCGTCGCGCGTGTTGGTCAGCTCTTGTGCGACGACCGAGCGCAACCGCTCGCCGGCGTCAAGCTGGCTTTGCGCGATGCGTTCGCCCTGTTTGGCGAGTCCGTCTGCCATATCGGTGAGCATGGCGCGGTGGCGGGATTCTTGATCGGCCGTTTGCTGCGCCGCAAGCGTGGATGGAAGCTCGGCAACGGCAGATTGTGTGCGATTGACTTTCGCCAGCAGTGCGAACACCACCCCGGCGAGCGCAGCGACCATGGCGACCAAGGCGACCAGCAGCCAAATCAATACGTCAACGGGCATGCGGCCGCCAGTGAACCCGTTCATCGCTGAGGTCACGCGCTAGGCGATACCAGCAGAACTCTATAAGTGATTGTTTTTTCACGGTTTATTTTGAATCCACGACATGTTAAGTTTAGCACGCGAGCGCTTCATTCCATTCGCCATGCACAGCCTATACCGCCTGTGTCAGACTGCGCACCGCATCGGCAGTTTTGCTCTCATCAAGCACTGCCTTCCACCGAGTTACCAACAACGCGCGACCAAATCAGGAGCCACCATGATTCAACCCGTACTTTTCCGACGCGCCCGACCGGCTCACCGCATGCTTGTCGCCGCAGCGTTCGTCGCCGCAACCGGCCCATTGGCGCTGCTCGCCACAGGCAATGCCGCCGCCGCAAAGCCCGTAACGACGGCAGCTACGACCACGTCAACATCGTCGGTAAAACGCTACACCGCCGCCCAGTTTCTCGCCACCACGGCGATGCGTGGTGCGTCGTTCAGTGCCGACGAGAAGCGGATCATGTTCTCGAGCAACGAGACCGGCATTTTCAACGCTTACGCAATTCCCGTCGCTGGCGGCAAGCCCGAAGCCCTGACCAAATCTGCTACCGATTCAACCTACGCGGTGGCATTTTTCCCGGATGACGACCGCATTCTGTATACGCGTGACAGCGGCGGTGACGAACTCAATCACGTCTACGTCCGTGAGAAAGACGGCACCGAGCGCGACCTCACACCCGGCGCAAAACTCAAAGCCAATTTCGTCGGCTGGCGGCGCGACGGCAGCGCGTTCTACATCACCACCAACGAGCGCGACCCGAAGTTCAGCGATATCTACAAATACGACGCCAAGACCTACGCGCGCACGATGCTGTTCAAAAACGAGCAAGGCGTGTTTCCCTCCGCGATTAGCGACGATGAGAAGTGGATTGCGCTCAATAAGCTAAACGTCAGAAACGACAGCGACATCTTGCTATTCAACGTCGCCACGTCGACGACCAAAAACATCACGCCCCACCAAGGCACGGTGTCGTTTACCGCGCAGACGTTCGACCCGTCGTCGAGCAAGCTCTTCTTGCTCAGCGATGAGGGCAGCGAATTCAAACAACTGCGAACCTATGACCTCGCCAGCGGCAAGTTCAGTGATGTGGGCAAGTCCGATTGGGACGTTGCCTACACCTATTACTCGCGCGATGGTCGCTACCGCGTCACCGGCATCAATGAAGACGCAAGCACGGTCATTCGTGTTGTCGAAGTCAGCAGAGACGGCAAGGAGACGCCAGTCGCGTTGCCGAAGCTTCCCGGCGGCGAAATTCGCGGCGTCACCTTCTCCAAGAACAGCACGCGCATGGCGTTCTATTTGAATGGCGATCGCTCGCCGTCCAACCTGTTTGTGTACGACTTCAAAACCAAACAAGCCAAGCAACTGACCCAGGCGCTGTCAAAAGAGATCAACCCGGGCGACCTCGTTGACGCACAGAACATCCGCTTCAAATCATTCGACGGCATGGTGATTCCGGCGATTTACTACAAACCAAAATCCGCATCGGCGTCCAGCAAAGTACCCGCCATCGTGTTGGTGCACGGCGGCCCGGGTGGCCAGGCTACACGCGGCTACTCGGCGCAGGTTCAACATCTGGTCAACCACGGCTATGCGGTGCTCGACATCAACAACCGCGGCAGCAGCGGCTACGGTAAGAGCTTCTATGCGGCTGACGACAAGAAACACGGCCGAGAGCCGCTATGGGATTGCATCGAAGCCAAGACCTGGCTCGCCGCGCAGGGTCACATCGATATTGAGCGCATCGGCATCATGGGCGGCAGCTACGGCGGCTATATGACGGCAGCGGCGTTGGCGTTCCGTCCTGAGGCATTTAAGGTTGGTGTGAATATCTTCGGTGTCACCAACTGGATTCGCACGCTTGAGAGCATCCCACCGTGGTGGGAAGCACAACGCTTAGCGCTTTATGCGGAAATCGGCGACCCGGTGAAAGACCGCGAATTCCTGATGGCAACCTCCCCGTTGTTCCACGCCAAGGAGATTCGCCGTCCGATGATTGTCATCCAAGGTGCCAATGATCCGCGCGTCATCAAAGCCGAAAGCGACGACATTGTCGATGCGGTGAAGAAGAATGGCGTGCCGGTCGAGTACGTCGTGTTCCCGGATGAGGGACATGGATTTTCGAAGAAGAAAAACACGCTAGAAGCGTACGAGCGTATCTTGAGCTTCCTCGATAAGCACTTGAAGAAATCATAAACTCTAGTATTGGCGGGC
>JAYVUH010000033.1:0-4476 GCA_043788115.1 Burkholderiales bacterium | reverse complement strand
AAGCACGGCGAGAGTCGCGTCAGTTGAGGCAGCGTCCTGAACGATATGCTCGTAATCGCCGCAAGTTTGCGCGGTCAGACTTTGAACCGCCTGCTCAATCGTTGCCGCACGATTCCAAACAGCGGTGATAATCGAAAAAAGCGGCGATACCGGACTATTCAAGCGGCGTCTTCTTGGCGGCGGAACGGGTCGGCAATGAAGGTCTGGATCAGCGTAAAATACCAAAATTTCATCGCTGCATAAGCCAGTCCCGCCCAGCCATCGAGGAACCCTAGGCGCACGAAATAGGTGTAAAGGAAGTACGCGCCGGGGTACCACCAGGCACGGATAAACTTGTATTTTGCGCGCTGGCGCTGGGTGAGCGAAGCCAAATTGACTGCGCCATTGGCGGCGGCTGCCGCAATCTGCATTAGGAGAAAGCGTTCCGCCTCCCACTGGGCATAGTTGACATGCCTTTCGATAAATTTGCGCATACCACGATCATCGTTGTGATCGATTTGCGCTTTGAGTTCTCCGATTTGGCCATCGATGATCGGGTGTTCGTGAACCTCCATGTCGAGGTTCGACCAGCGGTGCTCATCGATCCGCTCATACAGTCCCCGGCCAAACCGGAACAGTGCCAGCTTGCGCTGCGGCAAGCCATGGCTCAGCTGTTTGCCGAGAAAATAGTTGGTGTACCTGATCCAATATCCAGCCATCGCGGGGTCAGCGATTGCAATCGCCAATTCGACTATAAACTTCTCGCCGAGCAGTTCGTCGGCATCGAGAAACAGGATCCAGTCGGTCTCGATCTGGTGGTTCAACAGAAACCAGTTGCGCTTTTTGGGGTAGTTGCCGTCCCATTTGAACTGGATGACTTTCGCCCCGTGCGATCGGGCCAGTTCTGCGGTTTGGTCGGTGCTGGCCGAATCGACCACGACGACTGCTTGAAAAGACGTCAGCCGTTCCAAGCAGCGCACGATGTTGCCGGCTTCGTTGCGAACCGGGATCACGATTGTGACGGGGATCGATCCCGCGCTCACCTGGCGCCCACCTGCACCGCTGGATTGCCCGCCACCACGATGCCTGTGGCGACATCGCGTACAACCACCGCACGCGCCGCCACAATGGCGAAGTCGCCGATCACAACGCCTGGCCCGACAAACGCATCGGCGCAAATCCACGCGCCCGCGCCGATAGCAATCGGCGGCTTGGTCAGACGCATATCGGGACCACGAAAATCATGGCTACCCGCGCATAGGTGGGCGTTCTGCGAAATCGTGGCGTTCTTCCCCACCGTAATAAGGCCGAGCGCGTACAGGATGGCGCGTTCACCAATTCCAGCATTGTCGTCCACTACCAGGTTCCACGGGATCACAATTCGCGCGCTCGGATCGATCCGGACCGCTCGGCCGATCTTGGCGCCGAAGCATCGCAGCAGCCACCGGCGCCAGCCCCACGCCGGGCGAGGTGACCAGGCAAACAGCCGGCGGCCGACTATCTCCCAGATGATCCGCCCGATCAGCTCGCGCCTAGTCCATTTGCTGGCGCGGCGATTGGCGGCGATGTCGATCTTGCGGTTCATCGCGCAGCTCAATCAGTCCGGACACAGGCCGGGCGCTCGCCTTGGCCTAGCACCCAGCTGTATACTGCAATCATTTCGCTGCCGATCCTGTCCCAACCAAAGTCACGCGCCATCCAGTCACGGCCGCGCGCACCCATTGCCTGACGCTCGGCTGGGGACAAAGCAGTGGCTGTGCGTAACGCCTCTTCGAGTGGGTCTACACCGTGATCGATCCACCAGCCAGCGCGATGTATTTCCAGCCCTTGCCAGGGCGCACCCTTAGTGACGATAGCCGGTACCCCCGCGGCCAACAGCTCGGCCACGGCGATGCCAAAATTCTCGCTGAGGGTCGACAGGACGAACAAATCGGCGCGGCCGATTAGCGCTGCCTTGTCCGCTGCGTAAAGCGGGCCCGCAAACTGTACCCGCGGGATCGCGAACCGGGCCACCTGCGCTTCCAGCTGAGCCCGGTGACCGCCTTCGTCGGGCCCGGCAATAACCAGACGCCACTCTGGAAGGCCATGTGCAATGCGCCGCCAGGCGTCGAGCAGAGCTGGCAGGTTCTTCTTGGGGTGGAGCCGCGACAGGAACAGGATTGTGCGGTTTTGGGCTGCCTTGGGATGCGCAGCAATACTGGATGGCAAATCGATTCCGTTGGGGATGACCGCGATCGGCGCGGCCACACCAAAGCGGCGAATATCCTCAGCCTCCTCGCTGCTGGTGGCATGCCAAAGCGCGGCACCGGCGTAGGCAGGGCCTTGAAGCAGCCGCCAAAATACCGCCTTTCTGCGCCGTGAAAAAGCCAGCGCGGCCCGCGCGACCATTCCACGCGGTGACACGATCAGCGGCTTGCCGGCATGTTTGGCGGCGCGGCCAGCATAGACATTAGGCATCAGCCACAAGCCGTGAACGTGAACTAGATCGGTTGAACCGGCGCGCTGATACAGCGCGGCTTTGAGCGCGGACGAGGCGCGCAAGCCCCTCAGCACCGGGATCTGAGCCCAGTTCTGACGGTAGAAGAACGTGCCTGCATGGCTGGCAGCCGCGTCGTCTGCGACTGCTAGAATCGACTGGCGGATACCGCCGGCGGTGAGCGCCGCTGCCAGTCGGGGCACCGAATAAGAAGGGCCTCCATTGCGGGGGTCGAGCCCGGCGATAATTTGCACCACGTCCACCGGGTCAAACGTCCATCAGTCGAGGCTTCGGTTTGCCGAGAGCGGGAGCGCGTTCCACGCCCCAAACCAGCGGAGCAATGAATTTGAGAATGATTAGGGACGCAACCACACAAAGCAACACAGCAGGGATCATTTTGAGCACCGAGGTTTCGATTGCGCTGGCCGGCATCAGTGTAAATGTCGACAATGCCGCACCCAATACGCCGTCGCGGCCGGGGCGCGATAGCAACCAGCGGTATACCAATCCCAGCCCTCCGCCAAACAACAGAATCAGCACAAACATCAAGACAGGACCAAAATCGATGTAGGCCTCGGCCATGTAGCCCATGCTGATCGACGTACCCTGATCGTAAGACGTTACCCTGATCCCGGTGTATTGCCGGGTGAGTTCAGAATCGTGGACAGGCGCTTTGTCCTTAAAAATCAAGCGCGGCATGAACGAACTCAATGCCGCGCGGCCCCAGAGCGCGCCATTGGTGTGCGGCATGTTTTGGGGCACATTCCCGATCGCAGCTCCAAAAAATTCAAAATACATCACCCGATGGGCAAATGTATCGAGACCGTCCGCCAGCGCAGGCCCATCCAGGTCCCCAACCAATTTTCCCAAATAACTGATGCGATCTGAATAACCGGCAGTAACGGTTTGCTCGTGGCTGCTGCCATTGATGAAATCCCGGTAATCGATCTTAACAGACGTCCAAACGACCCCCATTGTAAGAAGTAGGGTGCCGAAGAACCCAATGATCACGAGTCCAACTGGACGCAGCCGAAAATCGCTCCCTAGCAGCCCTAGGATCGCGTAGAAAAATATGTCTTTGAAACTCGAAAAAAATCCCCCGATTGAAAGCACGAATTCAAACAAGGTCACCGCCATCCAAATCGATCTGGTTTTTCCAGACGAAGAAAATGTCGCAAATGTAAGTAAAATATATGCTGCCCATTTTATCTGGGCCAGCGAAAGCAAGGGCTGCTGCAATCCGCCGGCACTGTAAGCAAATGTAGCGCACAATGCACCAAACAGTGAAGCAGCAAGATATATCCTGAACCAGAAACCCAGCGATCGGCTGTTGACGAACGATTTGATACGCGCACCCAGATTGTAATCAGCCTGTCCAACCGCGAGGCGCATCCCAATTGCTAAACAAAGAGCACCTGTGAGTTCGAGAAAGCACGCCAAATCATGCTGTCCTAGGTTACGAGTGAGATCATCCAATTCGAGACCCATCAGATTTCCGTATAGCGGGCCTGCCGCAGCCTGCGTCCACTGAAACAGAAAAACAAACACCAGAATCGGCGGATCTGCTGGTCGCCAAAGCAGTGACATGCCGACTGACAAAACCAGCGCGGCGTAAATGCTCAACATTACGTTCGGGCCAAGAAAAGCGAATGGTAGGCAAAGCAACCCTGCAATTACCGCGTACGCGTTGGACCCAGTGGTGCTGTTGGAATTGACTGTTGCTTGATAATTCATGCCAAAGCTACGCGCAGTCATAATCGATATCCGATCGATGTCCCGATTGCTGACATTATTCCATCGACAGCCCGGGGAATAGAAAAATGATCGCTGGCCGAGTGGATCAGGTGTGGTGTGGCCGGTCTGAAGGTCGCATGTTCAATCCGATCTGCCAAGGCAGCAATGTTGCCGAATGGGTATGATGTCTGTTTTCCGATCACCCGTTCGAGGTCTGGTGCGCAACCAACTGCATCTGAAACAATCACCGATCTCCCGCATGCGAGCGCTTCATTTGCCACAAGGCC
>JAYVUH010000032.1:0-2004 GCA_043788115.1 Burkholderiales bacterium | reverse complement strand
CCAAAGCCGCACCTGCTGCTGCCAAGGTAGATGCACCAGCGAAAGCCGACAAAGCACCAGCAAAAGCCGATAAAGCACCAGCGAAAGCTGACGCACCGGCTGACAAGCCTAAGGCAGCAAAAAAGAAAGCCAAAAAGAAAGCCAAAAAAGACGCCGCACCAGCTAAGTAATCAAGCGTCTAAACCGTTACACCGCTGGAAACAAAAAGAGCGCCTTTGGCGCTCTTTTTGCATTCTGGTCGCGATACTTCTACTTGAGCGCCTTGAACCGTACGCGCTTCGGACGCGACGCTTCTTCGCCCAAACGACGCTTCTTATCCGCTTCGTATTCGTTGTAGTTGCCGTTGTAAAACACCCACTGCGAGTCGCCCTCGCAGGCCAGAATGTGCGTAGCCAGGCGATCCAGAAACCAACGGTCGTGGGAGATCACCATCACCGTGCCGGCGAATTCCTGCAACGCGTCTTCGAGCGCGCGCAAGGTTTCCACATCTAGGTCATTGGACGGTTCATCGAGCATCAATACGTTGCCGCCTTTGAGCAGCGTGATGGCGAGGTGCAATCGACCACGCTCACCGCCGGATAGCTTGCCGACCAATTTCTGCTGGTCACCACCCTTAAAGTTGAAGCGCCCGATGTAGGCGCGTGACTGCATCTCAAATTTACCAACTTGCAAAATATCGGAGCCGCCGGATACGGCCTCCCAGACATTCTTGTCGCCCTCCAACGCATCCCGCGACTGGTCGACAAACGCGAGATTGACCGTTGGCCCGACCTTGATCTCACCTGAGTCCGGCGTCTCTAACCCGCGAATCAGCTTGAACAGCGTCGACTTACCCGCGCCGTTGGGACCGATCACGCCGACAATCGCGCCCGGCGGAATTTTCATCGTCAAGTTGTCGATCAGCACCCGATCGCCAAACGACTTGGTGACATTGGTGAATTCAATCACCTCATTGCCGAGGCGCTCGGCGACGGGAATAAAGATCTCACTGGTCTCGTTGCGGCGCTGATATTCAAAACTCGACAATTCCTCAAAGCGCGTCATGCGCGCCTTCGACTTTGCCTGACGGCCCTTTGGATTCTGGCGCACCCACTCAAGCTCTTTCTTCAGATTTCGCTGACGGGCGGATTCGGACGACTCCTCCTTTTGCAAGCGGTCGGTCTTTTGCTCCAGCCAGCTCGAGTAGTTGCCTTTCCACGGAATGCCCGACCCACGGTCAAGTTCGAGAATCCATTCGGCGGCGTTATCGAGGAAGTAGCGGTCATGGGTGACGGCGACGACGGTGCCGGAGAATCGAGCGAGGAATTGTTCGAGCCAATCGACACTTTCGGCGTCAAGGTGGTTGGTTGGTTCGTCGAGCAACAGCATGTCTGGCTTGGAGAGCAGCAATTGGCACAACGCAACGCGGCGCTTTTCACCCCCGGACAAATTACCAACCACGGCGTCCCAAGGTGGAATACGCAACGCATCTGCGGCAATTTCCATTTGGGCTTCGGTGGAATCGCCGTCACCCGCAGCGATGATCGCCTCCAGCTTGGCCTGCTCTTCGGCAAGCGCATCGAAGTCCGCGCCGTCTTCCGCGTACGCGGCATACACTTCGTCGAGGCGCTTTTTTGCTGCCAGCACGCCACCCAGTCCAGCTTCTACCGCCTCACGTACGGTCAATGTGGCGTCCATGAGCGGCTCTTGCATTAAATAGCCGATTTTGATGCCGGGCATCGGCACGGCTTCGCCCTCGATCTCCTTGTCAACGCCGGCCATGATTTTCAGCAGAGTTGATTTGCCCGCGCCGTTCAACCCGAGCACGCCGATTTTGGCGCCCGGAAAGAAGGACAGCGAAATGTCTTTGAGAATCTGTCGTTTCGGCGGAACGATCTTGCCAACGCGATTCATCGTGTAAACGTACTGTGCCATTTGCCGCTTTCAATCAATTATTTCAGTGAGGCGCTATTTTGCCAGTCCCAACCCCACTGCGCCGGAGCTGAAATTGCAATCTTTTACAAT
>JAYVUH010000031.1:0-2346 GCA_043788115.1 Burkholderiales bacterium | reverse complement strand
GCGCATCGTTGGAACGCGCGCTTACACAAATGGAAAACCGATGAAAGTGAATGGTAGGCACTAGGGAACCTCTGATTAAGTCGCTTTCGAAAAGATTGTGTTGAGATTGAGGCATATGCAAGGCGCGCGACGAAGGTGCGTTGCTTAAGCTACCGCACGAGGAGTGCAACGAAGCAGATGCCCCAATATCGACGCAAGATTTTCGGAATGGACTTGATCAGAGGTTCCCTAAGATTGGCGCGCATCTACGATGCTTTTTGTCCCGAAATGCCCGCCAAATGGCGCTCTGCGAGGGTTTATGCGAACGATTTCGGAGATTGCTGCGCTATAGGTACCATAAGTTCTTCGATGTACAACCATGTTTCTGCGGTACAGTAATGCCGAATTAATCGGCTCACTGCATACCTTGCCTAACGCCCTACATTACGACCCTACAATTTGGAGCTATGGCTTTGCGGCGTTGATCTTCGTTGCTTTTGCCGTGCGGCTCTCGCTCAACTGGAAAGGCGGGCGAAGGGCTCATGTCGTTTTCGGTGCTGCCGTTGCGAGCGCACTTTGGGCCGGCTGTGTATTCGCTGCGCTGGCACTTTCGATTTCCCAATTCTGGTCACTGGCACGCGTCTTTGACGCGGCGCGAATCGGCGCATGGCTCGCGTTTTTATTGCTTCTGCTCGGTGAATGGCCACAGCTGCCTGCGAGCAAGGGCAACATGAATGCGCGATTTTGGCGTGTGGCAGGAACTGTCGTTTTGCTCGTCGCGGCGGTGATACTACCGGAGGACTTGCCATGGCACGATGTCACCAAAGAACGGGTGTCGACCGGAGTATTTCTTATCCTGTTAGGAATCTCGGTTCTTGGTCTCGCGCTCACTGAGCAACTTTATCGACGTACGCCGGAAAACCGTCAATGGGCGATCAAACCACTCCTGATCGGGCTCGCGGGGATGTTTGCGTTCGACCTGATCATGTACGCCGAAGCCGTCCTGTTCAAACATCTTGATACAGGCATGTGGGCTGCGCGCGGAGTCGCCCACGCCTTCGTCGTTTTCTTTGTTGCCGTAGCGACAGCGCGCAACACGTCCTGGACGATTGATCTGCACGTCTCTCGCGATCTGGTGTTTCAATCCACCACGGTCGTTGTCGTCGGTAGCGGTTTATTGATCGTTGCCGGTGCTGGTTACTGGGTGCGGCTTTTCGGCGGCGGCTGGGGTGAGACGATGCAAATCGCGTTTGTCTTTGCAGCGCTACTTTGCATTGCGGTGCTGGTGTTGTCGGGAAGTTTGCGTTCGCGATTGCGCGTGTTCATCAACAAAAATCTGTTTTCTTTCCGATACGATTACCGCAAAGAATGGCTGCAATTTACCCATCTCCTCGGCACAGCGGAAGGTGTGGAAGATCTGCACGAGAAAGTAGTAAACGCGCTGGCGAATCTTGTGGAAAGCAAAGGTGGTGCAGTTTGGCTGGAGCGTGGTGGTGCCTTTTGCCAAGTGGCGTGCATAAACCTGCCGGAGATTAGCGAGCGCGAATCCCCGTCGAGTTCGCTGTCGTCGTTTCTCCGCCGTACTGGCCTGGTTATCAGGATAGATGAAATACACAGCGCACCCGGATTTTATGCGGGGCTAATCCTGCCACCATGGCTGGCAACGCAAGCTGAGGCTTGGTTGGTGATTCCATTGCTCAACGGCTCGGAGATGATCGGGTTCGTCGTTCTCGCGCGACCTCGCGCACCAATCGATATCAATTGGGAGGTACTTGATTTGCTGAAAACGGCAAGTCGGCAAGCTGCGAGTTATCTTGCACAGTATCGTGCAAATGCAGCATTGCTGGAGGCCGAAAAATTTGATGCTTTTAATCGCATGTCAGCCTTTGTTGTGCACGATCTGAAAAACCTGGTGGCACAACTCGCGCTACTGCTCAAAAACGCGGAACGACATCGGGACAATCCGGAGTTTCAAGCCGACATGCAAACTACTATTGAGCATGTTGTTGGACGAATGAACCGGCTGATGCTTCAACTTGCCGCAGGTGCAACACCCGGCGTCAAGACACGACCGGTTGATGTGCGTGAGTTGATTGATCGCGTCGTCATAGCCAAGCGTGAATACCTGGCCGCTATTGACGTAGAATCGGCACAAAATCTTCGTGCACTTGCGCACGAAGAACAGATTGAGCGCGTGATCGGACACATCTTGCAAAACGCGATCGAAGCAACGAGTGACAAGGACGGCAGAATAAGCGTGCGCGCGCATGCGCAGAAGCAACACGCAGTGATAGAAATAGTTGACCGTGGCGCAGGTATGACAGAAGAGTTCTTGCGCGAGCGGTTATTTCGACCGTTCCAAACGAC
>JAYVUH010000030.1:0-6016 GCA_043788115.1 Burkholderiales bacterium | reverse complement strand
GGGTTCGACTTCACGGCGAACAAGTACAACCGCGCCACCCAAGCCATGCGCCAACCCGGCTCCGCCTTCAAGCCGTTCGTCTACTCGGCGGCACTGGAGAAAGGGTTTACACCTGCCACCATCGTCAACGACGCGCCAATCGTGTTTGATCCCGGCCGCAACGGCGGTCAAGTTTGGGAACCCAAAAACTACGATGGTAAGTACGAAGGCCCGATGCGCCTCCGCCAAGCATTGGCAAAATCCAAAAACATGGTGTCCATCCGCGTGCTGCAGTCCATTACCCCGCAGTACGCGCAGGATTACATCACCCGCTTCGGTTTTGACGCCAAGCAGCATCCGCCCTATCTGACCATGGCGTTAGGGGCGGGCTCAACCACGCCGCTGCAGATGGCGGGTGCCTATTCCGTTTTTGCTAATGGCGGGTTTCGCATCAAACCATACTTCATCCGTAGGATTACCGACGACAAAGGTGCCGTGCTGTTTGAGGCAGCGCCACTGCGGGCAACGGTCGAAGAGGGCATCCCCGGTGTGGCGGAGCGTGTCATCGACCCACGCAACGCATTTCTGATGACTTCCCTCATGCGCGACGTAGTTCGCTACGGCACCGCCGCGCGCGCCATGAGTCTTGGCCGCAACGATCTCGCCGGCAAAACCGGCACCACCAACGACCACTTCGATGCCTGGTTCGCCGGCTTCAGTTCCTCCCAAGTCGGCATCGCTTGGATCGGCTTCGATAACCCGGCGGATCTGGGCAATAACGAAACCGGCGGACAGGCAGCGCTGCCGATTTGGATGCACTACATGGGCCGCGCGATGAAGGGTGTGAAGGAGACACCCTTTGAGCCACCTCCCGGCATCGTCGCTGTTGCATTGGGAGGTGAGGCGGGTAAGGACGGCAAGCCAGCCACCGAATTCATCTACGCAGAAAATGTCGGCGGGGCAGGCGCGGGCCCAGCCGCGCTGCGCGAGGCAAACAAGCCATCCGAGGAAGTGAA
Organism: Burkholderiales bacterium; assembly: GCA_043788115.1. GTDB lineage: Bacteria > Pseudomonadota > Gammaproteobacteria > Burkholderiales > Usitatibacteraceae > UKL13-2. Next base: position 5,021 of record JAYVUH010000030.1, on the reverse strand, counting down.
AAACCAAATTTTCTAGCTCCATGCGCCGCCGCCCAAGATCAGACGACGCCACCAAAGCAGGCTTCGCCATCGACAACGTTGATTCGCCCCGACGCGCGATCGCAGAATCGGCCGCGCGTCTGATCGCCGAAGGGCTCACCGACTACGGGGCTGCCAAGCGCAAAGCGGCACAACAACTCGGCCTTGTCGACGTCTCCACGCTGCCAGACAACGTCGAAATTGAAGCGGCGCTGCGCGAACACCACGCCCTGTTCGCAAGCCAATCGCAGCCGAGGGTGTTGGCCGCATTGCGCGAAGCCGCGCTGCGGTCGATGCAATGGCTTGAACCGTTTTCACCCTGGATCAGCGGCCAGGTACTCAGCGGCACGGCAAACGAATACAGCGCGATCGAACTCGAACTCGTCGGCGTCGACGCGAAGCACTTCGAAATGTTTTTGCTTAACGACGACGTCGTGTTTGAACTGCATGGCGGCGACACCATGGGAACGCACTCGATGAGCCCAGCCAAACATAGCAAGCATGGGCACGCGCAAAGGGCCGCGCCGCCGCTGCGCTACGATGTCACTTTCGACGATGCACCCGTCGAAATCTCCGTGTTCGACTCGCACGCAGCACGTCTCGCAGCCTATCCAAAGACGAGTATTCGCTACCAACGCGCGCAACTGGCCGAGGCGACGGCGCGCTTCGCCGACAAATGAAACTCGCCATTCGGTGGGCGTTTCCGAGCAAAAGTGCTCGTAATCGCCCGTCCTATCTAGGGAGGGTCTGATTAAGTTGCCTTGGTTCAGGTTGTGGAGAGATTGGGGCAGCTGCTAGGCATGCGACGAAGGTCGCGTTGCCGGGCTACCGCACGAGAAGCAAAACGACGCAGATGCCCCGATGTCGCCGCAAAATGAATTGAATGAACTTGATCAGACCCTCCCTAGTGTTTTGCGCTTTTTTGCGCGGCACCAGAACCATCGATCAGCTTTGCTAAGATGCACCGATCCACTCTCATTGATCGAGCTATTCATGTCCGGTATCGGCACGCGCCTCAACTCTCTGCAACTCACACGCGACCTGCTCGCGTTCAACACCATCAATCCGCCGGGGCAGGAAAAGGACTGCGCGGAGTTTCTCGGCAAACTGCTGCAAGACGCGGGCTTCAACGTGGCGTATCACGCGTTCGAACCGACACGCACCAGCGTCATCGCCACCGTTGGCGGCCGGCAGGAGAAGCCGCCGATATGCTTTACCGGCCACATCGATATCGTGCCGCTCGGCGCGGCCGCTTGGACGCGCGATCCTTTCGCTGGTGAGACCGACGGCGATCGTGTATTCGGCCGTGGTTCAACCGATATGAAAAGCGGCATTGCGGCTTCGGTCATCGCCGCCATCAAACTCGCGCCTCACTTGCACGACAAACCGGGTGTCACGTTGGTGCTGACCGCCTCTGAGGAAGTGGGCTGTGAAGGTGCAAAGTATCTTGCCGAACAAAAACTGCTTGATCGTGCCGGTGCCATTGTCGTCGCGGAGCCGACGGCAAACTATCCGTTTGTCGGGCACAAAGGATTGATCTGGGTCGAGATCGAAACCCGTGGCAAGACCGCACACGCGTCGATGCCGGAAGAAGGCGAGAACGCCATTCTAAAAATGGGCAAAGTCGTTCACGAACTTGAACATTTCAATTGGAAGCATCATTGCGGCGTCGATTGCCATCCGGTGATGGGCAAACCGACCATGAACATCGCCACCATTCACGGCGGGCTCAACACCAATTCTGTCCCTGACTCGGTCAAGCTCACCGTCGATATGCGCACCGTGCCGGGGATTGATCACGTGCATTTGTGCCGCTCGATTCAATCCTTGATCGGCGACTTGGGACACTTACGCAAAATTGTCGAAACGCCACCGCTCTATTCGGAGCCAGACGAGTGGATTACGTCTGTGTTTGCCGCAGCGACACCGTATGCAGAACATGCACCATCGACAGCGAAGCCGAAAACGATTCAGTTCTCCACTGACGGCGCAGACTTAAAGCGCGGCTATGTGGCGAACGGTTGCGGCGCTGTACCGACCGTCATCCTCGGGCCGGGCCAGCCGGAGCTTGCGCATCAAACGGATGAGTGGTGCTCAATCAAACGGCTCGATGAATCGGTGGAGATTTTTGCACGCGTGATGCGCGAATGGAACGGGTTGTAGCCGCGCGTCAGACCGACACCGCCATCTTGATCGCCAATCCAATCAAGAACACCATAAAGATTTTCTTCAACGTATCCACCGGCAACCGATGCGCGAGCCGCGCGCCGAACGGCGCGACGATGACACTGGTGATGGCAATGCCAAAGAACGCCGGTAGATAGACGTAGCCAACACTCCACTGCGGCAGCGCGTGATCGGTGAGGCCGGTCGCAACGAATCCCACCGTTCCCATCAGCGCAATCGGCAGTCCGATGGCCGCTGCCGTGCCGATGGCCTCGTGCAATCGCACGTTGCACCACGTCAAAAATAAAATACTCAGTACCGCGCCGCCGATGCCTGCCAGCGCCGAAATGAATCCCATCACGCAGCCGAACACCGCCATGCCCAGCCAGCCGGGCAGCGTGCGGCCCCGCTGAAAATGCGTGGCAATCCTGACGCCGAACGCCATCTGGAACGCAAGGAAGCAAATGAAGGCAACAAAGAATGACTTCAGAAACGTCGTATTGGCGAAGTAGGCGAATACCGTCCCTGCAAGGGTGCCCAACAAAATACCCGGCGTCATTTTTTTTACCACCTGCCAATTGACGGCACCGAGCTGATGGTGGGTGCGTGCGCTGGCAAATGCGCCGGGCAGGATGGTCGCCATCGAGGTGGCCAGCGCCATGTGAATGACGTGATCATTCGAAAATCCGCGCGCCACAAACGTCAGCGACAGAATCGGCACCATGACAGCACCGCCCCCAATCCCCAGCAAGCCCGCGAAGAAGCCGACGAAGCAGCCCGCCACAAGATAGATCAGCAGGTATTGAATTTCAGGATGCAGAACCGCGGCCGGTTGGAGGAGGCGGAGACGACTTGCCGAGTAACTTGAGAACGGCCTTCCACTCGGCGCCAGTAACCGGCGTGATCGACAGTCGATTCCCGCGTTGCAGAATGACCATGCTCTCTAACGCGTTGGCATCGCGCATTTCGGCAAGCGACAGCAAGCGCGTTTTCTTCACGAGTTCAACATCGACCAACATCCAGCGCGGATTCTCTCGCGTGGCTTTGGCGTCGAAGTATTTACTCTTCTTGTCGAATTGCGTGTCGTCCGGGTAGGCGCTTGAAGAAACGTTGGCAAGTCCCGCGACGCCGGGCTCTGGGCACGATGAATGGTAGAACAGCACGTCATCGCCGACCTTCATGTGGTCGCGCATGTAGTTGCGCGCAAGGTAATTGCGGACGCCGAACCACGGCACGGTTTTCGTTTTGACGAGATCGTCAATGGAAAACTCTGCGGGTTCTGATTTCATCAGCCAATAGGACATGGATTAAGCGTGAGGGGTGAGGGGCGGGATGTCAGATCTGACGCGCAAAGTTTACGTCGAGAACGGCTGCGTGAGGGTGAGCACTTTCATTCGTACACCGTAAAAGCGTTCATCAAAACAAAACGGACAAAAGCGGGATTCACTTTTGTCCGTCAGGATGAACTTGAGTGTTCGCTTGAAGCCGCACCTTGAACGCGAAGTTCAAGGGAGGATGCACACCGGCCGCCTTCAGGTTCACCCACGTGGGGCGATCACAACAGCGGCACTTGAGCGCGCACCCATTGACATAAAGTCTATTGGTTCAAAGGATGTAAGCCGCAAGCGAACGCTCAAATTCACCGGAGCACCGCAAACCGTGTTTCGATTCAGGGTAAATCGCCGAGGAAAACCGAACGCATCAAACCAATCTAGAAGAGCTTTTCTTGCTCCGAAACGGCTTTTTCAAGAATTGATTCGAACGCATTGATTCTACCCTTGATGTAGGCTTCGTCAATCGTGATCGTCACGGAGGAGGGGCTTTTTTCACGGCCAATTTGTGCGCTTGCGGACGGCGATGCGGGCGTGTGCAAATTTTCGTGCGCAATATTAAGCGCCGCCATGATTGCGATGCGTTCATTGCCCACCACTTTGCCGGTATCGCGAATTTCCTTCATCTTGCGATTCAGTAAATCTACTGACGCCATCAGCTGACGCTCTTCACCAGCGGGTGCCGCGACACGAAACTCACGACCCATCACTGAGATGGCGATGCCCTTCGGATCGGCTGCTTTGCTCATGCGCGCTCCCCTTCTGCTTCAGGAAGCTGCTCTACCAACGCTTCGATACGCGTCTTCGCTTGGTCAAGTTTTTCAGCAAGCCGCTTTACCTCATCGCCTTTGGCGGCCATTTGCTGGCGCAGATCGTTGTTCTCCGAGCGCAAGCGCTGGAACAAGGTCACAAAGTGATTGAGCTTTTCTTCAAAGCGTTGGATATCGGCTTCCATAGATATAGAAGCGTAGCGAAAAACGCCTTACGCGTCAACGTACAAGGCCTGATTTTTAAGGTAATTTCGACTTCAAGGTGCTAAATCCGTCAATTCCCGTGATTGCAGGGCTAGCCGACACGCATCCCATAGGCGTCCGCCAACCGTGCAGCGACTTCCCGCGCGATGCTCGCCGGAGAGGTTGCGTTGCTCTGGTCGGCGGTCAGGGTGGCGCGCGTGACGCCGTGATAGTGGCGGACGCTGTGTGCCCAGAAAAGCTCTCCCAAATCGAAAAGGCGCAGGCCCGCCAGTCCAAGTGCCTCATGTACGCGGGCACCGGTGTCGTACTCTCGAAAGGCGACACTTTCGCCGTGAATACGCTGCCGCGCAGACGCGAAAATCTCCAACGAAATGTCGCGCAGGAGCGGAACACGGTGACGTGCGTAGAGCAACCGGGCGAGCGGCATGCTCCATGGAAATTCCAGATAGTCGCGCGAATGCATGAACGTCGCACCGTCTTGCAGAACATCGCGAACCCGCGCAACCTTCAGAAAACAAAGCGGGATCCACAT
>JAYVUH010000029.1:0-2354 GCA_043788115.1 Burkholderiales bacterium | reverse complement strand
CATGCATGAACACCAAAAATACGGTATTCTCGTGAAAATTTGTCCGGACAACTTGAGGAGAAGACCATGAAACTGTCCAAACTGCTGACCCTGTGCGCAGCTGTATTAGCGCTCCACCTCGCCACTGCCGCAAGTGCCCAGAAAGCGCCGGCATCCGCGAAATTCGACATTAATAATCCGGATGACGTAGTGAAGATGGACCGCAAGATCCAGTCGAGCCTCAAGGACGGCGAAGAGTTGGTTTATTACTGGGAAGGTAACGTTTATACGCGTATCGCCGGCGAGAAAGACCGGCACTTGTTCACCTACTGGGGCATGAACATTCGTACCTCAAAGGGCTTTCAGGACCCGGTGAAGGGCTATGGCTACCGCCACGTTTCGCGCGAAGTATTGTTCTACCGTGATCCGATCACCCAACAAGTGGTGCGGACTTGGAAAAACCCGTGGACAGGTGAAGAGGTAGACGTGCAGCACGTGGCGAATGACCCGGTGAATGGGCGTGGCGTTAGTTGGTCGCGCGACGAGCGCGGCCCTTCCAAATTCCGTGGTCGTGAATCCGAGGACAAATATATTTTCACCAGCGAGTACCCGCTGTTCTACGCCAACCCATTGGCCGGTGATTATCAAGACTACGTCGGTGGCACTTATCAGGCGATGGAGATATTCAACTTTATCGTCGATAAGGACGAGTTGCTCGACCCGTCCAAGTCCACCGCTTACCCTAGCATCGCGTGGACACGCATTTCCAAGTTCCTGCCTTGGATGAAAATGGGCGACCGTCAGGGTTACATGATTTTCTCGGGAACCGGCAAGAAACTCAAAGGTGGTTACGCGGCCATGCCCGAAGGTATCCGTAAAGAAATCGAAACCAACTGGCCGATCTACAAGACCGCGCCGCCGACCGACGATACGCGTCCAAACGAAACGTCTTGGACAGACTTCAAGAAGATTCTTGAGAAGAAGAAAGCCGCTGCGGTAGCCAAGGCTCCAGCAACGCCCGCCAAGTAGTCGCGCCTTCCCCGAAACGAGCAGCGCCCGCAGGTCACCTGCGGGCGTTGTTGCTTCTACTGGATGTTGGCCCACCGGCAGTCGGTCTACCGCCAGTTGGATGCAATCAACTCGCGCGTCACTTCTACCGCGACCTGCCAGAGCGCATCCATCACCTCGTCGGACTTCTGGTATGCACCCGCAAAGTTGCCGTCGCCAACATACGCGCGAGTCTGGGCGGGCTTCAACAGCTTCAGCGTCGCGTAGTCGATCGGCGCGGCCGACATTGATGGTTGCACCACGCCTGTCAGACGGGTTGAACGAAAATTTTCCATCCATGACGCGCGGGATGCGACCGGATCAATTTCGTTTACCTTGGCCCACGTCCGTGGTGAATTCCACCAGTTGTGAAACTTCAGCGTTACCTCGGGATGATCCGCCATCCATTTGCCCAGAAAATGTCCGATCGGTGCATTGATCGGCCGCGTTTCCGCGCATCAAGGAGTTCTGTACGCTGTCGCCGATACCGGGTTTTCGCGAATGGCTCAAGGCGCGCGTGGCGCGCGGCTTTGCCTCCGCCGACAAGCGTGCCACGCCCAAACTGCAGAAGGCACTCGCAGCGGTGACACCGCCGCTGGGCGCGATATTGGCCGCCACGCCGGCCGAGTTACGCGCACCGAGCAGCCCGATCGCTTCGCTGAAACAACCCCTGAGCACACTTTGCGCCGGCTATTTGCTCGGCGTGGGAGAGCGTGTCGGCACCTCGGGCGATGCTGTCGCCCGCTTCCATCTCAACAACAGTGCCAGACTCGACCGTCTGAACTGGCAGGTCGACGAATCGGACAAGGGGCTCAAGCAATCGCTGGGCAAGATGGTCAACTATGTCTACGAGCCGAAGCGGATTGAGCGCAACCACGTGCAGTTCGTCAAGGGCAAAACCATCGCCTCGGGCGCGGTCGAGGGCCTCGTCTGAGGTGCTCTGACCCGTCCCCAGCCACCGCTTTGCGGTCTAAATCACGCCAAAATCAATTTCAAGGGAACTAATCAAGGTGGAGTACAATACGCTGTGACTATTTGCAGTATGGGCAGTCGCCCAATCACATTGATATTAGGAAAAGATAATGGCAACAGGTACAGTTAAGTGGTTCAACGATGCAAAAGGTTTTGGTTTCGTCACTCCTGATGAAGCTGGCGACGATTTGTTCGTGCATTTCTCCGCAATTCAGTCGAGTGGTTTCAAAACACTAGCCGAAAACCAGAAGGTCTCGTTTGACGTGACCACTGGCCCAAAGGGTAAGCAAGCGACCAACATCCAACCTATCTAGGTTGTTTGGAGTACTGAATTTAAAAACCCCGGCTTGCCGGGG
>JAYVUH010000028.1:0-10025 GCA_043788115.1 Burkholderiales bacterium | reverse complement strand
TCGTCCCACTCGATCTTGAGCGCATCGAGTGCCGTCTTGGCGCGCCACCAGGTGTCTGCAACCACCACCACCGCGCTGTCGCCCAAACGCAGCACTTTCTTCACACCGGGCCGCTTGAGCACGGCGCTGTCGTCAATGCTCTTTACTTTGCCACCAAACACCGGGCAGTCTTTTACTGCGGCGTTGAGCATGCCGGGCATGGTCAGATCCATGCCGTAGATTTGTTTGCCGTTGGTTTTGTCAATCGTATCGAGGCGTGCCAGACGTTTGCCGGCAAGCTTCCAGTCTTTCGCGTCCTTGAGCTTGATGTCCGTGGGCGGTGTCAATTTGGCCGCGGCCGATGCCACCTTGCCATAGGTCGTCGAGCGTTTGGATTGGGCGTGTGTGATGACGCCCTTATCGACGCTACATTCGGCCGCGGGGACTTTCCATTCGTCAGCAGCAGCTTGGATCAACATCATGCGTGCCGCCGCACCACCCTTGCGAACGTAGTCCTGCGAGCCGCGAATGCCCTGACTGCCGCCAGTACCAAAACTACCCCACGGACGTTTGCGCGCCAAGCTTTGCCCCGGCGTCGGGTATTCAGCGGTGACCTTTGCCCAATCGCACTCGAGCTCTTCAGCGACCAGTTGGCACAGCCCAGTCAATGTTCCCTGTCCCATTTCGGAGCGCGCGATGCGTACTACAACCGTATCGTTGGGTTGAACCACCACCCACGCATTGATTTCAGCGGTCGCGGCGTCTTGTGCGTCCGCGTTCTTCAGGAACGGGACATGAAAGCCTACCACCAAGCTGCCGGTGACGGCGGCGCTACCCTTGATGAACTGGCGACGCGAAATCTTCATCACGGTGCTCATGCTTCACCTCCGCCGATGTGTTCAACACTATTTGCCGCGGCGACTTTCTTCGCCGGCTTTGTCTCTTTTCCAATTTTCGCACCGGCCATTTCCTTGACCGCAAGATGGATGCCGGCGCGCACGCGGTTGTAGGTGCCGCAGCGACAGATATTGGTCATCGTGTCGTCAATGTCTTTGTCGGTGGGGTTTGGTTTGGCCTTCACGAGCGCGGCAGCGGCCATGATCATGCCCGACTGACAAAACCCACACTGCGGTACATCGAGCGCGACCCAGGCTTTTTGAATCGGGTGCGAGCCGTCTTTCGACAGGCCTTCAATCGTGACAATTTTTTCGCCAGGCTTGACGCTGTTTGCCGGTCTTACACAGGAGCGGGTGGGGACGCCATCGATATGTACGGTGCAAGAACCACACTGGGCGATACCGCAGCCATACTTGGTACCAGTGAGGCCGAGCTGTTCTCGAAGCACCCACAACAAGGGCGTGTCTGCATCCGCTTGATAGTCCAACACTTTGCCGTTTACGTGTAGTTTTGCCATGCCATTACTCCTCGCCGTCCTTACGATTGGAGTACTGATTATGAACGTTTCGGCGCAATTGAGAAGTGCCCGTCAGTCGCGGTGATGGCGACCGGATTGCGGTGAATGATGGCGGCGGTTGGGGCAGGCCAAGTCGGTGATAAGCGCCTGAAAAGCAGGCCACGGTTGGGTTTTGCACATCACTACTGGCCAGCGTTGATAAGCGCATAAGACAATTTGTGACTTGTTCGCAACGGCACATTGCTGGAAACTCGGTTTCAATCCGCCACCACATCGCTAAAGGATGACCATGCAACCCGACACCATTGCCCGCAAGACCGCCGCCGACTTCGACCCGGAGGTCATGAGGCTGTTTGACCAATATGTGCATGGCGTCATCGACCGCCGCGGCTTTCTTTCGGGTGCGACCAAATACGCGGTGGGCGGCGTGTCGGCCACCATGCTGCTCGAGATGCTGAGCCCGAACTTCGTCTCTGCCCAGCAAATCAAGAAAGACGACGTGCGAATCGTCGCCAAGTACGTTGAGTATGCTTCGCCGGAGGGCAGCGGCAAGATGCGCGGCTATCTAGTGATGCCGGCAAAATTCACTGGCAAGCTGCCGGCCGTGATGGTGGTACACGAAAATCGTGGGCTGAACCCGCACATCGAAGATATCGCACGTCGCGTCGCGTTGGATAACTTCATTGCCTTCGCGCCAGATGCACTTACACCTTCCGGTGGCTATCCCGGTGACGAGGACAAGGCGCGTGAGGCGTTCGGCAAGCTCGATCAAGCCAAAGCGCGCGCGGATTTCGTTGCCGCCTTCGGCTTCATGAAGGCGATGACTGAAGTGTCCGGCAAGATCGGCGTGGTCGGCTTTTGCTACGGCGGCAGCATGGCGAATTACTTGGCGACACAGTTACCGGAGCTCGCGGCCTCGGTGCCCTTCTACGGCGGCGCGGCAAAGACGGAAGACGTGCCGAAGATCAAAGCCCCGCTGCTGATCCACTACGCCAGCAACGACGAGCGCATCAACGCCGCCTGGCCTGCCTACGAGACAGCGTTGAAAGCGGCCGGTGCCAAGTACGAAGCGTTCATTTATCCCAACACCCAACACGGTTTTAACAACGACACCACGCCGCGTTACGACGAGGCGGCGGCGAAGCTGGCGTGGGGCCGGACGATTGAGTTCTTCAACAAGAATCTGCGCGCGAAGTAAATTTAAACCCAAGCATTGGCGGGCTTTTTCAAGGCATTTTGACTGGAGATGCCCGTCAACAAAGGGGTTTTGCCATCGCCATGAGCCCGACACGGTTCCAACACGGCCGACATATTTCTGTCATGCCGTTGTCACGAGCGTTTCCGATACTTGAGTCCTTACAGGGAATTCTGCGCTGAATATCAACCCTGCGGCGCTCAACACTGGACTCGACCCGCATGAAAAATCGCCTACTTACTGCTGCAGTTGCCGCCGCCTCACTGTTGACGCTGGCCGCCTGCGCCAACATGAAAGTTACGCCAGTCGCCGTAGTGCCGGACGGCCGTGTGATGACTGCCGATGGCCAGTTGCTCGATGTGGTCCGCCATGAGATGAGCATGGCCGGCGTGAAAGGCGTTACGGCCACTGCAGCCAACGGTGAAATCACGTTGAAAGGTAGCGTCGAAACAGGCCAAGATTTGGTCAAGGTCGCCAAGCTCGTGCAGGGCGTCCCGGGTGTTCGCGCGGTGATTCCTGATCTCGACGTGAAGCGCTAAGCATCGCGCACCACAAAAAAAGCCCAGCGATGCTGGGCTTTATTCCATTTCCAAACCACTGCCATCAATGACCAACAGAGTAGCCCGCTATGGAACGTAGCGCAATGCGGGACGGCGTTTGTTTGGTGACTGCCCTGCAATGCGCTGCGCTTCTTGCAGGCTACTCGCTGCTCCCCGCAAAAAGCCCAGCGTTTCTGGGCTGTTTTGTTGCTTAGCAGGGGCTAATCGAGACGCCGTCGAGTACCCGCGCTAGTAGATTGCATGTGACTCGCGCTTTATTGAAGATCACGTCGCAAAGAAACACAAATGTGATCCCAAGGTAGCCGAAATAAGCAAACCCCACATAGTCAGCATAGACAATGCTGTGTAACCAGTTTTGCTCAAAGAGGTAAACATATCCTGTGGCAGCGGCCGCCACGAGCAACACTATCGCTGCTGGCACCAAATGCAGATTGGCGAGGGGCTTCACACGCAGCGCGATGCCGAGCAACGCAAACACCAGCGCGTTGGCGCCAGAAAATATCCGCAACTCACCCAGCAATTGTGCAGCCGTTTCGCGATACTTGGTGCGAATCAGATCGGTGAGTCTCGCTTGGGCCTGTTGGGCGACTGCAATCTGAGATAGCAGTCCGCCCTCGACTGCCTTTGCAATCTGCTTGCGGCATTCGCAGCTTGCGTCCGTCATCTCGCCAACGACTTTGGCGACTTTTTCTGGAATGCCGGCTGCTAGCTGTCTTGCGGCGGCTGTTGACTCCCCAGCGTGACGCTCAATCAATTTGCCAGCTTTGCTACTCAAGAATTTTTCATCCAACGTACCTATCTCAGCCGAAACACGACGCTGAACCTCGATTCGGAGAAGTTCGCGCGCAGCCCTCTCCAGCTGGATCGGGTCGGCAAATGAAACGATCAGCACGGTAGTAAAGAAGACTGTGCCGAGGAGCGACAAACCAGCTAGAGCCAACCGAAGAAAAATAAAACGGTTTCCCATGCTGGCGACTAGTATCCCGCCTCATGCGCCATCTGATCGGCATGGTAGCTCGATCTGACCATGGGCCCACACGCCGCATGCACAAAGCCCATCTTGGCGGCCCCGGTCTCGAACATCTTGAAATCGTCGGGGTTCACGTAGCGCAACACCGGCAGATGGTGACCAGACGGCTGCAGGTACTGGCCGATGGTCAGCATATCTACGTTGTGGGCACGCAGATCGCGCATCACCTCAAGAATTTCTTCGTTGGTTTCGCCGAGCCCGACCATCAAGCCGCTCTTGGTCGGCACATTCGGGTGCTCGGCCTTGAAGTCTTTGAGCAATTTCAACGAGTGCGCATAGTCGGATCCGGGACGCGCCTGTTTGTAGAGGCGCGGCACGGTTTCTAGGTTGTGATTCATCACGTCGGGCGGGGCTTCGCGCAGGATGCCGAGCGAGCGATCGAGCCGGCCGCGAAAGTCTGGTGTGAGGATTTCGATCTGCGTTGAGGGCGACAACGCACGTGTCTGGCGGATGCATTCGACGAAATGTCCGGCTCCACCGTCTCGCAAATCATCACGATCCACGCTGGTGATGACGACGTACTTGAGTTTGAGCTTGGCGATGGTTTCGGCCAAATGGCGCGGCTCATCTGCATCCAAGGGTAACGGCCGACCGTGGCCCACGTCGCAGAAAGGACAGCGGCGCGTGCAAAGGTCGCCCATGATCATGAAGGTGGCGGTGCCTTTACCAAAGCACTCGCCGATATTGGGGCATGACGCTTCTTCGCAAACGCTATGCAGCTTGGCCTCGCGCAGGATCTCCTTGATTTCGTAAAAGCGCGACGACGACGAGCCCGCCTTGACGCGAATCCAATCGGGTTTCTTCAGCCGCTCGGCGGCGTTTTGCACGACCACCTTGATAGGGATGCGCGCGGTTTTCAGCCCGGATTTTTCTTTGACGCCTGCTTTGGGGTCAACTACGGTCATACAAATTCACCTTAAGTTTTTCGACGAGCTTACCGCCGACGACAGCCACATTATCGCGCACGCCCATGTCGGCTAGCTGCGTGACCGCAAGGCCTTCGTAGCCACACGGGTTGATACGAGTGAAGGGCTCAAGGTCCATGTTCACGTTCAGCGAAAGACCGTGATAGGTCGCGTGGTTGGCTACTCTTAAGCCGACGGCGGCAATTTTCGCTGGCCCCTCTCTCCAACCTCTCTCCCGCGAGGGGAGAGAGGCTTCCAGCAGAATCGCTTCCCTCCCCACTCGTGGGGGAGGGACAGAGGGAAAAGGGAACACTTGAAGCGCAGCAGAGGGGGCCGTCGGATCCGAATGCAACATGACATAAACCCCCGGCATTCCTGTCTGCCGCACCGCCTCAACACCGTATTCAGCAAGCAAATCAATCACCGATTGCTCGATTCGGCGCACAAGTTCTTTGACGCCGTAGCCACGCGCGCGCATGTTGAGTAGGAGGTACACGACCAACTGGCCGGGGCCGTGATACGTCACTTGGCCGCCGCGATCAATTTTCACCACTGGAATATCACCGGCGTCGAGCACGTGCTCCGGCTTACCGGCGAGGCCCTGTGTAAACACGGGGGCGTGTTCAAGAATCCAGATCTCGTCCGGCGTAGCGGCCGTGCTGGCGCGGTTGTGCGCGCGCATCGCCTCGAACGTTTCCAGGTAATCGACACGTCCGAGGTGTTTGATGAGGGGCGCCATTTACAGCTCCGGGGCGATACGCACTACAGCGCCATCAGCACCGCAGGATGCGCCGTCAACTCGCGGTAGATATCATCCAGCTGCGGTTTCGAGGTGGCGTTGATGGTCGCTGTCACCGAAATGAAATTGCCGTTTTTTGACGGACGCATTTCCAGCGTGGTGGCGTCGAAGTCAGGCGCGTGCTTTTGCACAATCGCCAACACGGTCTGCGCAAAACTCTGGTTGGCCGAATCGGCATCCGTGGCTTTTATACGCCCCATCGCCTTGATCGGGAACGCCGTCGGAAACACCAGCAGCGTGTCTTTGGTTTCCGAGCCAGGCGCGCCGAGGTGTTTGGCTTGCGTCATTACGCGGCAGCTTGCGCCGGTGCCGACGCGAGTTCACGTTTGTAGTCTTGAAAGAGCTGATACATCGCCTTGAACATGGCGCCCGGTTTGCCTGCCTCGTTACGTTCACCAGCCGCACCATGTCCGATGGCACGGCCATCCAACGAAACGATCGGCACGACTTCCTTGGTGGAGGACATGATCCACAGCTCATCCGCGTCACGCACCTCTTTGCGCGATACACGACGCACTTCCAATGGCAGACCGGCCTTCTTCGCCAACTCAATCATCAATACATACGTGATGCCACCCAGAATCAGATTGTCCATCGGCGGGCAGAGGATGGTGCCGTTTTTCACCGCTGCAATGTTGGATGCCGACGACTCAGTCAGATAGCCATCGCGGAACATGATGCCTTCATCGCCGCCCAGCAAATTCGATTCGTGCTTAAGCAACACGGCGCCGAGTAACGCGGTCGATTTAATGTGGCACTTAAGCCAGCGATTGTCATCCAGCGAGACCGCCGAGATCCCGTTGACGTAAATCTCGGGCTTCGGCGTCGGCAACGGATTGGCCATCATGAATACCGTCGGCGTGAGCCCTTGCGGGGGCGGAAAATCACGCTTGGCGACACCGCGAGTGACCTGAATATAGATCGCCAGATTACCGCTGCCGTTCTTGGCAATCAGTCCGTTGATGGCGGATTCCCACTTGTCCAATGAATATGGATTGGTCATGTACAGCGCATCCATCGAGCGCTGTAGACGAATCAGGTGCTCATGTGCGCGCAGGCCGCGACCGTCATAGTACGGAATGACTTCGTAAACACCGTCACCAAAAATAAAGCCCCGATCGAGCGGGGAAATTCTGGCGCTCTCCAGCGGCATGTACTCGCCGTTGAGATACACCGTTGGCAGGCAGAGTTGTTGCTGTGTCATATCACTTAGCTCTCGTTGCGGGGATCACTTGAAGATCAGGCGAATGGCGTCCCATCCGCGGCCGAGAAACCCGGCGACCTTGACGTCTTCGAGCGCCACCACCGGAATTTCCGCGACCGGTTTGCCGTCACGTGTGATTTTCATTATCCCTGCTTTCTGGCCGGGTTGCAGGGGTGCCAGCAGGGGTTGCGTGGTGGTCAGTGTTGCGTTAATGCCGGTGAATTTGTCCTTCGGCAAGGTGAGCCAAATGTCACGATCAAACCCGAGTTTGATGGTGTTCTGTGACCCTTTGAAAATTTCCGGCGTGGCAATCGCATCACCCTTTTTGTACAGCCGCTGCGAGTCGAACATCTGATAGCCGTAGTTGAGCAGTTTCTGACTTTCTTGCGTGCGCACCACATCCGAGTTAGTGCCCAGCACCACCGAGATCAAACGACGTTCACCGCCGCTGGTCCCAGCACTGGTGCCGCTGCCAACGCGCTTGGCGGTGGCGATCAGGCAGTAACCGGCCGCGTCAGTGTGGCCGGTCTTAAGGCCATCGACAGTCGGGTCAAGAATAAGCAGACGATTACGGTTCGGTTGTGTGATTTTGTTGTGCGTGAATTCACGCTCCTTGTAGTACGCAAACTCGGCCGGGAAATCGCGAATCACGGCGGCGGCGAGGATAAGCAAGTCTTCCGCCGTCGAGTAATGCTGCATGCTTGGCAGCCCCGTGGCATTGAGAAAGTTGCTGTTCTTCATGCCGAGCTTCTGCGCTTGCTTGTTCATCAGCTGCGCAAATACGTCCTCCGAACCTGCCACCGCTTCGGCCAGCGCGATGGAGGCATCGTTGCCGCTTTGTACGATCATGCCGCGGATCAGCATTTCCACCGACGGCGTTTGCTTGGGATCGATGAACATGCGCGAGCCTTCGGCTTTCCACGCGCGCTCGGAGACGGCGACCGTTTGGTTGAGTGTGAGTTTCTTGGTCTTCAGCGCATCGAACACCAGATATGCGGTCATCAACTTGGTGAGTGACGCCGGCTCAAAGCGATCGCCCGCCGCCTGGCTGGCAAGGACTTGCCCGCTCGTCGCATCGAACAACAAATAAGCGCGCGCCGACATCGCCGGTGGCGGGACGTCGGCCTGCACGTTTGGCAGCTGAGCGATGGCGGGGAGCGAACACCAGGCGGAGAAGCCGGCGATCAGCAGGGCGGACAACAGATTGCGGAAGTTCATTGCGTTCTTATGGTGTTGAGATAACGGGTGAAAAATCGTGCGATTGCTTGACGCGCGCTTGAATCGCGTCGGCTTCAACGCGTGAACGGTAAGGGCCGAGACGCACGCGCCACAGGCCATCCTTGAAGACGACAACCAGCGGTTCGCGGTTCCAATCGAGCTCGCGCGTCATGCGGTCACGGAAGATGTTGGCGTTGTCTTGCGAGCTGAAGGCACCTAACTGCAGGAAAAGTTGCGTGCCGTCGGCCGTAATCTGTGAGGTCGTGATGACGGACTCAGACGTGGCGGGCGGAGGCGGGGTGTTTGCAGCGGGTGGTGTGGGTGCCGGTTTCGGGATGGGGGCCGTGGCAACCGGAGGTGGTGTCGTTGGCACCGATGGCAGCACTGGACGATCGCCGGCAAACACGCGCTCGACGATCACCTGACCACTGCCCTTGCGCGCAATGTCGAGCCGGTGCGCGGCGGCAAACGAGAGATCGATGACACGGTCGGAGTGAAAAGGCCCACGATCATTCAAGCGTACAACGACCGACTTCGCGTTCGCTGGATTGGTGACGCGCACATACGACGGTAACGGCAGCGTCGGGTGCGCGGCCGTCATGGCGTACATGTCGTAAATCTCGCCAATGGAGGTCATGTTGCCGTGAAACTTGCGGCCGTACCATGAGGCGGCACCAGTTTGCCGGAATGGGTCGTTGTTGAGCGCGGGCACATAGCTGCGACCGAACACCGTGTAGGGCTTGTTGGCGCCGCTGTGAAATTTTTCCGCGCGCGGTATCGCATCCGGAATAGTGTCGAGGTTGGCCGGTATGTTGGTGCCCGGACCATCGTCCTGATAGTAAGCGCCGGGGCGAGCCGACCCCGGCGTCGGCGAGGCGACCGACGGGGTGGGCTTCTTTGGCGTACTGCCGCACGCGGCCAGAAATACCGACACCACCACCACTAGCAGCCACCTCAGTGTGCGCTCAATCATTCGGCCACCACCGCCTCAAGCTTTTCCGAGGCCTGGAACCACTGCCACTCGCAATCCCCAATCGCGGCGACCAACTCGACCTGACGCTTCAGCATTTCCTGCAGTTGCGTTTTCTTGTCCTCGGCATACGCCGATTCGTCCGACAGCCACGTTTCGATGTTGGTCCGTTCGGTCGTCAGCGCCTTGAGTTTGGTATCCAGTTCGGCCAGTTTCTTCTCATATGGCTTGCGTGCCGCAGCCAGCCTCTGCCGGGCGTCGGCGCCAGCGCGTTTTTGCTCCTTTCGATCGCCCGCGGATTCCGGGACAGGCTCGGGGGCAGATGCTAGCACTGGTGCGGCGATTGGAGCCTTTTTGGCTGGAGGCGCGCTTCCTTCCTTGGGTTTGGCATCGCGATACTCTTTGAAGCCTTTCGCCTTGGCGGTCGCGTAGGTCTTCGCCCACTGCTTGTAGTCGTCGAGATCGCCATCGAACTCCTTCACTTCTCCATCGGCCACCAGCCACAGTTGGTCAGCGGTTGCTTTGAGCAAATGCCGGTCGTGAGCGACCACCACCAGCGTGCCTTCGAACTCCTGTAACGCCTCGGCCAACGCTTCACGCATATCGATGTCGAGGTGATTGGTCGGCTCGTCGAGCAGGAGTAGGTTCGGCTTTTGCCAGACGATCAGCGCCAGCGCGAGGCGCGCCTTTTCACCGCCGGAAAACGGGCCGACCGGCTCATCACAACGCGAACCCCGGAAATCGAACCCGC
>JAYVUH010000027.1:0-5929 GCA_043788115.1 Burkholderiales bacterium | reverse complement strand
GGCGCATCATTGGAGAGCAACAATGGGTTGTCTTTGGCAGGCTTGGCCTTTTCGCCGACCGGCGGCGCTTTGGTTGCGTCTTGCGCACGCACCGCATTGAACGCTGACGCCAAGGCCACAGCGGTGCTGAGAAGTAGGATGCCGGGAATATTATTCATTGCCGTGGTTTACCTCACGCAATCAGTCAATGTCGCCACACGCCAGAATGCGGCGGTAGCGCTTTTTCTTGTCATTCGTCCGCTCGGTGGGTCATTTCCCCACCAACTTGAGGCTATAAATCCGCTTAAGCACGAAAATCGCGGTTCTTGCCCAAAACCCTATCGATCACCCCGATTTGCCTAAATCGACGCTTTCTAATAGACTTACGAGTCAGCAATATGACACGAACTTAAGGTATTACTTTAAGATTCTGCACCTAATTTATTCAATTCGCAAGCAATTATGGCTATCCTGGACGTCCTGACCTACCCTGATCCCCTATTACAGCGCATCGCTGAGCCGGTAAAGCTAATTGATAATAAAATCAAGAAGTTAGTCGATGATATGGCTGAAACAATGTACACCGCGCCGGGTATCGGCCTTGCGGCGACGCAAGTGGGTGAACTTAAGCGAATCATGGTCATTGACGTGACTGAAGAGAAGAATCAGCTTCGCGTCTTTATCAATCCCGAGATCATCCGGAAGGAAGGCACGGCGGTCAATGAAGAGGGCTGTCTTTCTGTTCCCGGCTTCTACGACAAAGTTGAGCGCGCTGAAACGGTGATGGTGACCGCACTGGATCGTGAAGGCCAGCGGTTTACAATCAACGCATCCGGCCTACTTGCCGTTTGCATACAGCATGAAGTTGACCATCTCGATGGACACGTGTTTGTGGAATACCTGTCCCCATTGAAATCGAATCGCATTAAGAATAAATTGATCAAGCGTCAGCGTGAGCTCGACCGGGAGGCCGAACTTTCGCAGCCGCGCCGCCGGATCTCGTCCGCGAACGTATAGCCGCTTCGTTGAATGTTTTGCCAGACGCCGACCACAGGTCGGCGTTTTTGTTTGAGCCAAATTGATTTATTCTGACGACGGGCGCGAAAGCGCGAGCGATATCGCAACCGGACAGCTTCTGGATGGTGCCCTTCGGCATGACCGTCACAACGTCCGATTCGCGCCTGACAGCGGCTATAAATCATCATGAAAATTATCTTTGCCGGCACGCCCGATCTTGCCGCTACCGCACTCGCCGCCATCCATCATGCCGGGCATGACGTTGCGCTCGTGCTGACGCAGCCAGATCGTGCGTCCGGAAGAGGCATGAAGTTAACGCCGTCGCCGGTTGCCAAAATGGCGTCAAAGATCGGTTGTCGTGTTGAAAAGCCCATCAATTTCAAGGCCGAGGCGGCGCGCGCGCTGGTGGCGGATATCAAGGCCGATGTGATGGTAGTTGCCGCCTATGGCTTGCTGCTACCGCAAGTCATCCTCGATATGCCAAAGTACGGCTGCCTCAATATTCACGGCTCGCTGCTTCCCCGATGGCGCGGGGCCGCGCCGATTCAGCGGGCCATAGAGGCTGGTGATACCCATACCGGGATTGGCATCATGCAGATGGAGGTCGGCTTGGACACAGGGCCGATTCTGATGGAGCGTGCGATCGACATCGCCGTCGACGAGACGAGCGCAACGCTGTTTGCCAAACTCGCCGCGCTTGGGTCAGATACCATCGTTGAAGCACTGCAGACTCTTCCCGCGCTAATTCCCCGGCCACAAGCCCTTGCCGGGTCCATCTATGCCACCAAAATTGATAAGTCGGAGTCGGCGATCAACTGGTCACAGTCAGCCGTCGCGCTCGAGCGGCGGATCCGTGCCTTTGATCCGTTTCCCGGATGTGAAATGAAGATTGGCGTTGAGCGGATCAAAATTTGGCGCGCCGCCGTGACTGAAGGTGCGGCCGACAACAGCGCAGGGACGGTGATTGCGGTAACGCGAGATGATTTCTCGGTACAGTGCGGCCAATACGCGCTCCGCATCATCACAGCACAACGGGCAGGAGGGCGTCGTATCGCGGTACGCGACCTGTTGCACTCTTTTACCGTCACTCCCGGGCAGCAATGTACATGACCATGAAAAAGCAGAGCAGCGGCTCGCCGCCAAGAACGCCCAGCCTCCCACCAAAGGCGCATGCCGTTGTGATCCCCGAGTCACGCGGTATGGTTGCCGTCCAGATCACGACTGCGGAAGTCATCGGCCGTGTTCTTGGTGGAAAAAACCTTGATCGGGAACTAAGCGAAGCCCTCGCCAAAAGCAGCACCCTTTCAGCAAACGAGAGGCAGGCGGTGCATTCAATCAGTTTCGATGTACTGCGTCATTACGGTTTGCTCAGTGCACAACTGGATGTTCTGCTCAGCCAACCGCTAACCGACACCTCGGTGCGGTATCTGCTATTGATCGCGCTCGCGCAACTGCAATTTTCCAAAGTCGCCGCACACATGGTCGTTGACAACGCGGTGAACGCTTGCGTGACGATGGGTTTCGCGCGGGCTAAAGGATTGGCCAACGCAGTCCTCAGGAACTATCTGCGCGCACCAGAAAAATTCGAGCGCAAGCGGTTCAAGGATGCGGTCGCCAGCTTCGATCATCAACGCTGGTGGATTTCGCGGCTCGAGGTCGAATATCCCGACTTCTATCAGGGCATCCTTCTCACGGCGCGCTCGCGCCCGCCGATGCATCTCCGAGTCAACGCAAAAAAGTCTACGCCGACCGCGTATCTTGCGCTGATGGCTGAACAAGGAATTTCCGCAACACAGATCGGTGCTGACGCCATTGCGCTCGATTCGCCGGTTCCGGTCAGCGCGCTACCCAAGTTCGCCGAGGGCTGGGTGTCAGTACAGGATGTCGGGGCGCAGCAGGCAGCGCGAATACTCGATGCCCGGGACGGCATGCGCGTGCTCGATGCGTGTGCCGCACCTGGCGGCAAAAGCGGGCACATTCTTGAGCACAGCAATGTTCACCTAACTGCGCTGGATAGCGACAAAGTGCGACTGAAACGCGTATCGGACAATCTCGCGAGGCTGGGTCTCAAAGCGATCGTACAACATGCTGACGCCGCGAAAACCGATGACTGGTGGGACCGGAAGCCTTTTGATCGGATCCTGCTCGACGTGCCTTGCAGTGGTTCGGGAGTGGTACGACGGCATCCAGACATCAAGTGGATACGCCGGGAAACGGACGTGAAGCGCTTTTCGATTGCACAAAGCCGTCTCCTGACGGCCATGTGGCCGTGCTTGGCAGCGGGAGGGAGATTGCTTTACATCACTTGCTCCTTATTCCACGCAGAAAATCAGGATGTCATCGCAGAATTCCTTGAGTCCGAACCAAGCGCGCGCTCGATTTCAGTGTCCGCCGCGCTCGCAAAGGGCGTTGGCCACCGCCTTGCCGGACAAGTGACGGAGTCAGACACGATTGAAAACGCCATCCTCCTGCCTGATGATCACCATGATGGCTTCTACTATGCGTTGCTTGAAAAAGTAGCGCTCACAACGGATGCATCGATCAGCGCCACCTGATTGCGGGCCACGCGGATTTTGCATCCGCTGGTGGGTAGCGGCCATCGGGCGACGCGCCTGCCTCTGCGTTGGTGTGATGTTTTGCCTCGCGGGGCCATCGATCGCACTAGCGGAGGGCGTGCAGCTCAAATCTGTGAAAATCGAAGCGACCGACGAAGGCTATCAACTCAACGCCGACTTCGAACTGCAACTCGCAAACACACTCTTTGAAACCGTCCGTAAAGGCGTGCCGCTGTACTTCGTTGTCGAAGTCGAACTCAGCCGTGGCCGCTGGTACTGGTTCGACCAAGTGGCCACCCGTGAGGCGCGGGAACGGCGCGTTTCGTATGCGCCGTTGACCGAACAATTCCGCTTGAATACAGCGGGCATTTCGCAGAACCTCACCAGTGCTGACGACGTACGACGTGTACTTTCAAGAATTCGCTCTTGGACGATTGCCGAGAAGGGCAAGTTTAGGCCGGGAGAAAAATTAGATGCTGCAATTCGCTATCGCCTCGATACCGCACGACTGCCAAAGCCGTTTCAACTCGACACGTTCGGCTCGAGAGAGTGGAATCTATCCAGCGATTGGCATCGCTGGACGATCTCAATTGGACCAGACGGGAGCGTGACACCATGATCCGCGCCGTCATCCTAATATCGGCCGCCCTTGGCATCGCCTTGATCGCCATGATGTTCAGGGCCTCGAGCAATAATGCGGTGTTCGAGCAGCACTACGCCAGTTTGTTTTGGCTGGGTCTCGGATTGACGATCGGCCTCCTCTCGCTGATCGGCATGCAGGTCTATTCGCTGGTCAAAAGACTACGCGGCCAAGTGTTTGGTTCGAAGCTGGCGCTTCGGCTGATGGCCGTTTTCGCTCTGATGGCGATCATTCCCGGCGGGCTGGTGTATACAATTTCGGTCCAGTTTTTGAACCGGTCAATTGATTCATGGTTTGACGTGCCAGTTGATCAAGCCTTCGAGAGCGCACTCGACCTTGGCCGCGCCGCACTCGACGCCAACGCCAACGAACTATTGCGCCGTTCGCGTGATGCCGCGCTACGCGCAGCAAACAGCGTGGGTGACGCGGCCACCATCAGCAGGCAGATTCGCCAGCAGTATGATTTCGATGAAGTCGCCATCGCCGCCAGCGACGCAAGCATAAGTGGATGGGTCGGCAATAATGCGAGAGTCGCCCCTAACGCAGCGCGATTGATGCCGGACAAACCTTCGCTGGCCGAGGTGCAGGACGCCGCTGCCAAGGGGCCGCAGAAGTTCACTGAAACCCTGGGCGACAAGGCGATTTTTTTTCGTGTCGTCATTCTGATACCGGCGACGACAACGGTAGAGGGCACGCGCGTGCTGCAAATCATGCAATCGGCGCCGAGGAAACTGGTCGCCGATGCCCAGAGCGTCGAGTCGGGGGTGCGTGACTATCAGCGTCTGCAATTGTTAAGGGATGGCCTAAAGCGCGTCTTTGCACTGACGCTGACCGTCGCGATGGTGCTCACTCTGTTTTCGGCAATATCGCTGTCGTTTCTACTCTCCGAACGGTTGTCTGCGCCGTTGTCGGCGCTCGCTGAGTCCACTCGCGCCATTGCCAAGGGCGACTTTACCAAGCTCAATCCGGTCAAGAGTCGTGATGAATTCGGCGTCCTAACGCAATCGTTTAACACCATGATGCGCCAGCTAAGTGAGGCGTCTAGTGTTGTGGCCAGCAAGCAGTTGGAACTCGAGAGTGCCAACGCGTATCTCGAATCGATTTTGGGAAACCTCACGTCTGGCGTTGTGACCCTTGACGACCGACTTCATGCCAAGTCGATTAATCGAAACGCCCGGGAAATGCTCGGACTCGCGCCAGAACTCATGCAAGACCGTGCATTGCCCGAATGGGCGCACGCCCGCCCGCAACTGGCCGTCATGATCGGCGAGATCACCCAGCAACTTGCAGTCACGCGCGAGACGTCGCGGGAAAGACCGTGGGAACGGCAATTCCAGATCGAAGCCACTGATGGGTCGGCAGCACCACCGACAACGACTGTGCAGATGAAAGCGATTGGCGCGCTCGCCAATCGTGTGCTTTTGGTACGCGGAACCAAACTATCTACTGAGGTTGATGCCGGCTATGTATTGGTGTTCGATGACATCACCGGATTGATTCAGGCGCAGCGCGATGCCGCTTGGGGCGAAGTCGCGCGGCGCCTGGCACATGAAATCAAGAATCCGCTCACGCCGATTCAACTGTCGGCCGAACGCATGCAAATGAAACTCGCCGACAAATTGCCGGAGGCGGAGCGGGAGATCCTCAGCCGGGCAACGCATACGATTGTCGCGCAGGTAGCCGCACTCAAGGGCATGGTTGACGATTTCAGCCTGTACTCAAGGGCGTCCCGCATGGC
>JAYVUH010000026.1:0-6118 GCA_043788115.1 Burkholderiales bacterium | reverse complement strand
TGGCATAGCGTCGGACATTTTCTGCTCTGGTACGCTGTCAAAAAACTGCAATACTGAGCGCGTATGGTAATGAGTCACAAAAAAGCCAAAAAAGGAACAAGCATGGCCACCTCGCGCGCGGCGTCCCGATTTCTGAACCGGGAGTTGCAGATGCTCGCCTTCAATCAACGTGTACTCGCGCAGGCAGAAAATAAATCTGTTCCTGTGCTCGAGCGACTCAAGTTTCTCTCGATTGTGTCGTCGAACATGGACGAGTTTTTTGAGATACGGGTGGCGGGTCTTAAGGAGCAAATCAAACTTGGATTGACCACGCGTTCGACCGATGGCCGTACGCCGAAGGAGACCTACCGGCTGATCGTTCCCGCCGCGCACGCGATTGTTGACACCCAATACGCGTTACTCAACGGCGAAGTGCTACCCAGTCTGGCGGCAGAGGGCATCCGCTTTATCCGCCGAGCGCAATGGACGCCACAACAGCAGGTCTGGGTGAAGGACTATTTCTTCCGCGAAATGATGCCGGTGCTGACCCCAATCGGACTCGATCCGTCCCACCCGTTTCCGCGCGTGTTCAACAAGAGTCTGAATTTTGCCGTCGAACTGTCGGGGCGCGATGCGTTCGGGCGCGACTCCAAGCGCGCCATCGTACAAGCGCCGCGGGTATTGCCGAGAGTCATCAAGTTGCCGTCCGAGGTGACTGATGGAGAGAACGACTTCATCTTCCTCAGTTCGGTGTTGCACGCGCATGTCGGGGAATTGTTTGCGGGGATGGAGGTGTTGGGGTGCTATCAATTTCGTTTGACGCGAAACTCTGACCTGTTTGTTGACGAGGAAGAAGTCAAGAACCTAAGACTGGCGCTGCAAGGCGAGTTGCCGCAACGCCATCTTGGCGACTCGGTGCGATTGGAAGTCGCGGACAACTGCTCGGAAGACATGGTGCAGTTTCTGCTCACCCAGTTTGACTTGACCGAGTCTGATCTTTACCGGGTCAACGGGCCGGTGAATCTCGTGCGGCTGATGAGCGTTCCGGACCAAGTGGCGCGTGCGGATCTCAAATTCCGACCGTTTGCGCCCGGGCTGCCCAAGGCGCTGCAAAAGGTCGCCAAAGGCCGTGACATTTTTGATGCGCTGAAAAAGCACGACATTCTTTTGCACCATCCGTTTGAGAGCTTTACGCCGGTCATCGAGTTCATCCAGCAGGCGGCGCGTGATCCGCTGGTGGTTGCGATCAAGCAAACCGTGTATCGCACCGGCACCGACTCGATCATCATGGAGGCGCTGATCGATGCGGCCACGCGCGGCAAGGAGGTCACGGTCGTCGTTGAACTGATGGCGCGTTTTGACGAAGAAGCGAATCTGAACTGGGCGTCAAAATTAGAGGAAGTCGGCGCGCATGTGGTCTATGGCGTGGTCGGACACAAGACCCACGCCAAGATGGCGCTGATCGTCAGGCGCGAACTGAAAGACGACGAAAGCGGTAAACATGCGCTGCGCCGCTACGTGCATCTAGGGACCGGCAACTACCACCCGCGTACCGCGCGGCTTTACACGGACTTCGGCCTCCTTACTGCCAACGACAAAGTCTGTGCCGACGTGAACGACGTGTTCACACAACTGACCGGCCTCGGCAAGTCGACCAAGTTATCCCAGCTTTGGCAGGCGCCTTTCACGTTGCACACCGGTGTACTCAACGCGATTGAACACGAAATAAAATTGGCAGCAGCGGCGAAACCCACCCGCGCAGTGGTGTCAAAAGCAGCTGCGGGGTTAAAGGCGGCTTCGAAGACGCCTTCAAAGGCCGCACCAAGCAGCGTCAAGGCGGGCGGCCGGATTATCGCCAAGCTCAATTCACTGGTTGAGCCGCAGGTCATTGATGCGCTTTACCGCGCCTCGCAGGCCGGCGTCGAAATAGACTTGATCGTTCGCGGTGTCTGCGTGCTCAAGCCGGGTGTCAAGGGCCTGTCAGAGAATATTCGCGTACGTTCGGTGGTCGGTCGCTTCCTTGAGCACACACGTATCATGCTGTTTGGCAACGGCGGTGAGCCGGTCGTTATGCTGTCCAGCGCTGATTGGATGGAGCGCAATTTCTTCCGTCGAATTGAGCTCTGCTTTCCAGTCAATGACAAGAAACTAAAACGTCGCGTGATTGACGAAGGGCTCGGCCCGTATCTTGCCGATAACGCCGAAGCCTGGGAAATGGATGGCGACGGCGTCTACGTGCAGAAGAAACCTCGCACCATCAAGCAACGCAATGCGGCGCAGGAAAATCTGCTGTTGCTACTCTCAGATACCGACTGAGGAATCTGATTTGAACGGTTGGTGTTCATTGAGCTCGTCGACATAGCGCTCAATGCCGTTGGTCTCGCGACGCAAAAAGTCATCCACGGCGTTGGCGAAGCGCTGATCCTTGATCAGATGCGCCGATCCACATTGCACCGGCGTAAACCCGCGTGCAAGCTTGTGTTCGCCCTGCGCGCCGCCTTCGAGCAGCTGTAGGCCCTCCGCAATGCAATGCTCAATCGTCTGGTAGTAGCACGTCTCAAAGTGTAGCCCCGAGACAAATTCCGCAGCGCCCCAATAACGACCGTAGAGGGTGGTCTGGCTGACCAGATTGAGGCTCGCTGCAATCGGTTTGCCGTCCCGTTCCGCCAGCACCATCATGATGTTGTCGGGCATGCGCACACCGATCAGGCTGAAAAATTCCCGGTTCAGATATGGCGTCGAACGGTGTGCTAGATAGGTCGATTGATAGCAACTGGTAAAGAAGTCCCAATCTTGATCGGACAACATCGCGCCACCAACGCGTCTCAGTGTCACGCCGGATTCGCGAACGCGTCTTCGCTCTTGCTTGATGCGTTTGCGTTTGTCGTGACTCATGCGAGCAAGGAAGTCATCAAAACTTCGGTAGTCGTCGTTTTTCCAGTGAAATTGCACGGCCTGCCTGGCCATGAATCTATTGTCAATTAACAGCGCCTGCTCTTCGTCGTCTGCGAACAGCACATGCAACGAAGAGACTTTGCTCTGGCTCGTGATCTGCAGTAGCGCGTCGAGCAGCAGCTTGCGGTCGTGGCCCGTGGCTGCCATCAACCTGGAGCCGCTGCAGGGCGTGAAGGGGACGGCGGACAGCAATTTTGGGTAGTAGTCCATTCCCGCGCGCTGGTAGGCGTCAGCCCACGCCCAGTCGAATACGTATTCGCCGTAGCTGTGGCCTTTCATATACAGCGGTACCGCGCCAACTAGCGTCGATTTTCCCGCCACGTCGCGCCTGAGCATGATGAACTGTGGCAACCAGCCGGTCGCAGCGGATGTGCACCCGGCGTCAATCATCGACTGCAGCCATGCGTGTTTCAAGGTTGGGTTGCCGCCGGTGAGGGCATCCCACTCTTCGGGTGCTACGTCGGCCAGGCTTTCGCTAATGATGATATTGACCTCATGCATCGCTCGTTGTCCGCCGGATTCTTGATAGGTGATGGCAGCGCTAACCGCACTTGCCGGGCTAAAACTATAATGGACGCAACCCGCTGTTGCCGGGTTTCTTGGAGGAAGCCATGAAGATTGCGATTGCTCAGGTCAACTTGATGCTGGGAGATTTTGACGGCAATGTCGACCGTCTGGTCGCGGAGGCCGATCGCGCAAGGGCGGCTGGTGCCGCGTTGATCGTCACGCCCGAGTTGGCGCTGTGTGGTTACCCACCTGAAGATCTGCTGTTTCGCCACGATTTCCGGCACGCCTGCGCTGCTGCATTGGCGAGCCTCTGCCTGCGGGTACAGGGCATTGCGATGGTTGTCGGCCACCCACACGTTTACAAAGGGGCGGATGATGAACGTGAGCGCCTGTTCAACGCAGCCTCGCTGATTCGTAGCGGCAGGGTGATTCACAGTTACTTGAAGCAACGACTACCGAACTATCAGGTGTTCGACGAAAAGCGTTACTTCGAGACAGGTCATAAGCCGTTTGTGTTCGAGCTCGACGACGTCAAGATCGGTGTCCTTATCTGCGAGGATGTCTGGTTTCCGCAGCCGGTCGCGGCAACGGTGAAGGCCGGCGCACAGATCATCGTTGTGCCAAACGCCTCACCCTATGACACGCAAAAGCTTGAAACGCGCTATGACGTTGTGCGAAGTCGCGTCGCCGAGACGGGAGTACCAATCCTTTATGCGCACTGGACGGGAGGGCAGGACGAACTGGTGTTCGATGGTGCCTCGTTCGGTATCAACGGCGACGGGACGCTCGGCTATCAGGAACGGCAGTTCCAGGAGGCGCTCGGCATCGTCGAGTTCAGCCAAGGGCGCATTAGCGGCGACGTGCATCCATTGCTGCCGCCGGCGGCGAGCGCCTACCGGGCGCTGGTTGTTGCGCTGCGCGACTATGTCAACAAGAATGGTTTTCCCGGTGTGCTACTGGGTCTGTCCGGCGGGGTCGATTCAGCGTTGACACTGGCCATCGCGGTTGACGCGCTCGGTGCCGAGCGGGTACGGGCGGTGATGATGCCGTCTGCCTACACCGCGCAGATATCGCTCGACGATGCACGTGAAATGGCTACCATCCAACAAGTTATGTACGAAGAGATCGCCATCACGCCGGTTTTCGATGCCTTCAAGTCCGCGCTTGCGCCCGCATTCTTCGGCAGAAATGAGGACACCACTGAAGAGAATATCCAGGCACGGGTACGTGGAACGCTGTTGATGGGCCTGTCGAACAAGTTCGGATACATGGTCGTAACAACGGGCAACAAGAGCGAAATGGCGGTGGGCTATTCGACGCTCTACGGCGACATGGCTGGCGGCTACGCCATTTTGAAGGACGTCTCGAAGACGCTGGTCTACCAACTCTGTCATTGGCGCAACGCACAGTCGCTGGTGATCCCTGAGCGCGTCATCACGCGGCCGCCATCGGCAGAGCTGCGGCCAGATCAGAAGGATCAAGATTCGCTTCCAGACTATGCGATTCTCGATCAAATTGTTGAGTTGTTCATGGAGCAGGACCGCGCGCCGTCCGAGATTGTCGCCGCCGGCTTCGCCGACGCTGACGTGACGCGGGTCACACGCTTGCTGAAGATCAACGAATACAAGCGGCGTCAGAGTCCGGTTGGCGCTAAGATAACGCGGCGCGGATTTGGGAAAGACTGGCGATACCCCATCACGTCGAAGTACTGGCCGAAGTAGTCCGTAATTTCTCCGGGAGACCTGTATGAAGAAAATTGAGGCGGTCATCAAGCCGTTCAAACTTGACGAGGTGCGCGAGGCTCTGACGGCGCTTGGTTGTTCTGGCCTCACGGTCACGGAGGTCAAAGGCTTTGGACGGCAGAAGGGGCACACCGAGCTATACCGTGGTGCTGAGTACACCGTGGATTTCCTGCCCAAGTTGAAGGTCGAAGTGGTTGTCGCCGACGACATGGTCGACAAAGCCATCGACGCGCTGATCAAAGCCGCCCGCACCGGAAAGATCGGCGACGGCAAGATTTTTGTGACACCGGTTGAACAGGTGGTGCGGATTCGCACCGGCGAGACGGGGAATGACGCGATCTAGGGATGCCTAGCAGCCAAAATCGGGCTCTCAGACATAGGAAATATGCTATTGTTCGGCAGGATTGGCGGTCTGGAGTCCGTCGAATAAAAAAGGAGGCGCACAATGCTGCTCGCGATTTTTTACATTTTTGCTATTCTTTGCATCATTTTCTACTACACGGGGCACTTGAAGCGCTGGAAGTGTGAATGGCTCTTGCTGGTGTTGGCGGTTGCGGTTTTTCCAGCAGTGCTGTTTCTCTGACGAGCAACAAGTACCACTAAAAAGTTAAGACAAAAGCCCGCTATCAACAGCGGGCTTTTTTTATTCATGAGGCCGCATCGAAATCGCGAGTAGTTCAGCAATTTAGAAAATAAAACACGAGCATTGACGGGCACCTTCAAGCGTTTTCCTCTGAAAACGCCCGTCCTGCTTAGTGATTATTCTGGCGTTCGGCAGGATCCTGCCGGTAGAACTGGCGCAACAGCGCATACACAGCCGGAAAATTCGTTCTGGTTTCGGTCGGCAATTCGAAGAATGCCTCGGACATCACTGCGAAGAACTCAGCCGGGTTCTCCGAGGCATACGGGTCGAGAGGCAGCGCGTCCAGCGCAGC
>JAYVUH010000025.1:0-13900 GCA_043788115.1 Burkholderiales bacterium | reverse complement strand
GCAGTTTCCTGTCGAAAAGCGCATCATCGCCGGCGGCGTCGGCGGAATTGAAGTTGCGATGCACTTGCCCGAGGAGTCGGTGGCGAAGGCAATTGCGATTGTCGCGCACCCGCATCCGTTGTTCGGCGGCAGCATGGACAACAAGGTGGTGACCACCTTAGCGCGTGCCATGTTTGACGCAGGTGCTGGGGTGTTTCGGTTCAATTTTCGCGGGGTCGGAAAGACCGAAGGCACGCACGACGAAGGTCGGGGCGAAACCGACGACATGCTGGCGGTAATCGCCTACGCAAAAACGATGCTGGCCGACAAGGCGATCCCATTGTGGATGGGCGGCTTTTCATTCGGGGGTGCGGTGGCGCTTGCTGCGTCAGCGCGAACCGGCGTGGATCAAATGGTGCTGGTCGCACCGGCGTTCCAACGTCTGTCGCACTGGGATCGTGTTGAAGGCGGTGGCAAACCACCGCTGTCTACGTTGCTGATTCACGGTGAAAAAGATGACACCGTTCCACTGGCGGACTCACTGGCGTGGGCCGCGACGCGTGATCTGGCCGTCAGCGTTGTACCCGAGGCAGACCATTTTTTTCATCAGCGACTTCATATCATCAAGCGTCTTGTGCAACAGCATTTACGCTGACGAGCTCAAAGGCACCGCGCAGCGGCGGGAAAACGGGGGCGAGGCACTTGTGTCATATTGGAGAGTGACAAAATAGGGCAAATAGGCACGCGCCTCACAGAAAGCAGACCACACATGCTCAACGCAATTCCGCTTTTCGGCAACCTGAATGATGCACAACTCGCCAGCCTTGGTGACCACATGGCGATGCGCGTGTACGAGAAAGGCGACTATGTTCTGCATGAAGGCGACAGTGCCGATTCGCTCTATGTCATCCTCTCTGGGCAAGTAAAGGTCTTTTCGATAGATGCGACAGACCCGTCCAAGGAAGTGATTTTGAAGACGCTCGGGCCGGGGGAATTTTTTGGCGAACTGCCGTTGTTTGATCAAGAGCCAAGGAGTGCGAGCGTCGCCGCCATGGATCGCTGTCATTTACAGGTTCTGTCTTACAACTCTTTTCGGCGGGCAATCGAGTCGTCCCCAGATATCGCTCAGCGTGTAATGGAGACGTTGGCACGTCGGCTGCGTGCCGCAACCCGCAAGATCGGCGATTTGGCGTTGCACGATATTTCAAGCCGCGTCGCGCGGACCTTGCTCGAGCTTGCCATCATGTCGAATGGTCACCGTGTCGTGGGGGCACCATTTACACAGCAAGACCTTGCCCATATGGTCGGCGCGTCGCGCGAAATGGTCAATCGTACGTTGCGCGATCTTGAAGAGGGCGGTTACATTTCAGTCGAGCGAAAGTCGATCACCATCCTCAACGAGCAGATGCCGACTTGATGAAAAAGCCCGCGGAAGAGCGGGCTTTTCTTTGGTGCCGTGCGGGTGGACGCGGGGTGGCGCGTTGTAGTGGGTTGCGGCCGAGTTTACGATGGTGCGGCTGCTTATTTGTATTTCACGCTACAACCATAGGGCGTGGTTGACGCCGTGGCGACTGGCTTGCCGGCACGCGATTCATCAAGGGCGGCGACGACAAAGTTCTTGGCCGTCTTGATTTCTTCTTGTTTGCTGCCGCGTTTGTCATCGATGGCCCCGCCATAAACCAGCATCCCAGCTGGATTGATGATGTACATATGCGGTGTCGTCTTGGCGCCGTACAGTTGTCCTACTTTGCCATCGGCGTCCGCCATGTAGCTGTCCGGCGCCGCCTTTTTCTCGGCGATATAGCCCTTCAGCTTATCTGCGGACATGTAGTCCTGATGGCTTGGATTGGTTGAATTGATCGACAACCACACCGTGTCTTTGGCATCGTACTTATTTTGCAGCGACTGCATGTTGCCAGAGTCATAGTGCTTGACGACAAACGGGCACGCCGGGTTGTGCCACTCGAGTACCACGTGCTTGCCCTTAAAGTCAGCCAGCTTTACCGCCTTGCCGTTAAGATCGGAAAGCGAAAAATCGGGCGCAGGTTGGCCGATGGTGGCGGCATTGGCCATTGCCGCTGCGGTGAGCGCCAGCCCAGCAAGAGACGTCAGGAGGGGGCTGCGTAGATTGGTATTCATGAGGACCTCATCAGTTGTTGTCGGCAGATTCAGGAAGATTCAAATGGATTCGGCAGTCTTGGCTGCGACGTGCCCATATGATTGCGCCGCGCCACTAAAGTTGCAATCGCCGCATGATACACGGCAATAAAAAAGGCTTCCCGCAGGAAGCCTTTGACCGAAGTGCAGGGAATCAGGCCATCTGTTTCTTAAGTTCCGCATCGACTGCATGCATGTACTCTTCGGTGGTCAGATATGGGTGGTCCGGACGGATCAGGATCGCCAAGTCTTTTGTCATTTGACCGCGCTCAACCACATCCACGCAGGCCTTTTCCAACTTGAGCGCGAAATCGACCACGTCTTGTGTGCCGTCCATGCGGCCACGTGCCTGCAGGCCGCGCGTCCAAGCGTAAATCGAGGCGATCGGGTTGGTCGAGGTTGGCTTGCCCTGTTGATGCATGCGGTAGTGGCGGGTCACCGTGCCGTGAGCGGCTTCGGATTCGACCGTCTTGCCATCAGGGGACATCAACACCGAGGTCATTAGGCCGAGCGAGCCGTAACCTTGCGCGACGGTGTCAGATTGCACATCGCCGTCGTAGTTCTTGCAAGCCCACAAGTAGCCGCCGCTCCATTTCAGGTTGGAGGCCACCATATCGTCGATCAAGCGGTGCTCGTAGGTAATGCCGGCGGCGTCAAACTTGGCCTTGAATTCGGCATTGAAAATCTCTTCGAAGAGATTTTTGAAGCGCCCGTCGTAGATCTTCAAGATGGTGTTCTTGGTCGATAGATACACCGCGTAATTGCGTTGCAGGCCATAGTTAAAGCAAGCGCGCGCAAAGCCCGCGATGGATTCGTCTAGGTTGTACATCGACAGCGAAATGCCGGCGCCGGGCGCTTTGAAGACTTCTTTTTCGATCGGTGCCGAGCCGTCTGCTGGCGTAAATTTCACCGTCAGCGTGCCAGCGCTGGGGAATTGGAAGTCGGTCGCCCGATACTGATCGCCAAAGCCATGGCGCGCCACGACGACCGGTTTGTCCCAATGTGACACGAGCCGCGGCACGTTCTTGCAAATGATCGGCTCGCGGAAGATGGTGCCGTCGAGAATGTTGCGGATCGTCCCGTTGGGCGATTTCCACATTTGCTTTAGGTTGAATTCTTTGACGCGCGCCTCGTCCGGCGTAATGGTCGCGCATTTCACGGCAACACCGTGCTGCTTGGTGGCCATTGCGGATTCGACCGTCACCTTGTCGTCCGTCGCATCGCGATGCTCCATGCCCAGATCGTAGTATTTCAGGTCGATGTCTAGATATGGGAGGATCATTTTTTCGCGAATCATTTGCCAGATGATGCGTGTCATTTCATCGCCATCCATTTCGACGACCGGGTTTTTAACTTTTATTTTTGACATGGAAATTCCTGACTGGGTTGGCGTAGAGATGGCAATGCGTTGGCATTGAGTTGACATTGCGTTGGCGAAGGGTTGGCAATGCCGCTGATCGAACGAGCGCACGACCGAACGCGGCACCGGAGGGAAAATCTGCACAAATTATAGCAAAGGCCTCCCGCAGCCGTTGAGGGTGAGAAAAATGAAAGCGCAATAAAGACGGGCGGTTTGAGGCCAAAGTGTCTGAAATCGCGCTCCATTGCTGGTGTTTTAAAGAAGAGCTGTATTGGCGCGGATACAACTCATTTATATGACCTACTTGACTTTGCGCAGCGCAGTTACTAGCATCCGGATTGCTCTGGAAACTGCCGTGGATCGGGCTTGTGCGCGCCCCACGGTTGAAAAAAGATTCACCAAAAGAACCACCATACCGCCAACGTTGCATCTCGAGGAGAAGTCATGAAATCTAAACGCGAAACATTCGCCGCGCCGGCTGAGGGCATCGGCTCCATCAAATTGCTGTCCTTGTTGGTGGCAAGTGCTGTGCTGGCGGGCCCCGCATACGCACAACAGGCGTCAAAGGCTGACCCGAAGAAGGCCGACGACAAGTTGGAGACCATCACGGTCACCGCGACTAAGCGGCCCGAGTCGTTACAGTCGGTTCCCGTGGCTGTTACCGTACTCAACGGGGACGACCTTGAAAAGGCCAACCTGAACAACATGACCAGCATCGTGCAGCAGCTACCGGCGGTCAATTACCGGGCGAATGCGTCAAACAAGGACACGGCGTTATTCATCCGCGGCGTGGGAACCATTTCAACATCGCCGGGCGTCGAGCCGACCGTGGCGACCGTGGTCGATGGCGTGGTGTTCGCGCGTCCCGGTATGGCAACGTTGGATCTCATGGAAGTTGAGCGCCTCGAAGTGCTGCGCGGTCCACAGGGAACGCTGTTCGGCAAAAATGCCTCGGCCGGTGTAATCAACGTGGTGTCGAAAGCAATCCCAAAGGCGACCGAGGGGTACGCGGATTTCGGTTATTACGATAAGAAAGAAACGCGCCTCAAAGTTGGCGTGGCAGGCCCACTAGTCGCTGGCGCGTCCGGCGGCTCGATTGCGGTGTTTTCGGGTAAGTACGACGGCAACATCAAGAACGTCGTCACGGGCGAAATGGTGAATGGTTATGACCGCCAAGGGATCCGCGGCAAACTGGAATTCACACCAAGCAAGGATGTCACCATCCGCCTGATCGCTGACTACGCCAAGGCGGAAGACACTGGCACGCGCGGCCCGTTTGTCCGCACCACGACAGCAGCGCTGACGGCAGCGGTATTGCCGCAGGTCGCGGGGCTGGAGAATCGTCAGATTTCAACCGGCACCAAGGAGCGCGTAAGCGATAAGAACAGCGGCGTCTCGGCACAGTTTGACCTCGATTACGCGTCAGGTACGCTTACGTCGATCACGGCGTTTCGCCAATGGAAGAACACACAATTCCAAGATCTAGACGGTCTGAGCGTGGTTTACAGTGCACTGGTCGGACAGGCTGACCGCGGCGACTTGGATTCCAAGCAGTCCTCGCAAGAATTGCGTTGGGCGTCTAAGAAAGGTTCGTTCGTCGATTATGTCGCTGGATTCTTTTACTTCAACAACAAGACTGACGAGACCTATCGCCGCGACGTGACGCGCTGCGCAACCAATGGGACCGCGCTGGCGAATGGACTCATCCCTTGTGCAACATTCCTGAATGACAACGGCGTCGCGAGCTACGGCACCGATTTGAAGAGCACTTCGTTCTTCGGTGAAAGCAACTGGAATTTCAGCAAGGACTTCCGCGGCATCTTG
Source organism: Burkholderiales bacterium (assembly GCA_043788115.1). Classification (GTDB taxonomy): domain Bacteria; phylum Pseudomonadota; class Gammaproteobacteria; order Burkholderiales; family Usitatibacteraceae; genus UKL13-2. Next base: position 8,580 of record JAYVUH010000025.1, on the reverse strand, counting down.
GGCTTGCGTTCGACCCAGGACAAGCTCTCCTATTATCACAGTCGTGTTTCGACCCAGCCTGCGGCAATCCCCGGGGTGCAGCCAACACGCACGCCGGTTTCTGGCTCGACCAGCCAGTCGGGCATCACCGCGCGGGTCGGTCCGCAGTGGGATTTGTCCAAAGAAGTGAGCGTGTACGCGACCTACTCGAAAGGCTATAAAGGGCCGGCATACAACGCGTTCTTTAATATGCAGCCGACCGCCGATATCCCGCTTGCCCCGGAGAAGTCGAAAGGCTATGAGCTTGGTCTCAAGTCGACACTCCTCGACAATCGTTTGCGTCTGAACATTGCGATCTTTGACACCAAGTACAACGGCTATCAGGCCAACTACCCTGATCTGGTCGCGGGAACGGTGGTCACGCGCTTCATCAATGCGGGCGATGTTTCCACCAAGGGCTACGAGTTGGATATTCAGGCCAAGCTGTCGCGTGAATTCACGCTGTCCGCCGCCTACGCCGACACCAAAGCGGTGGTGGATCGCTTCAACTGTCCGGTCGGCGCAACGTGCGCCATCCCAAGCGGCACCATGTTGCCGTCGGCACCCCGGCAAAAAGGTGTCGTACGTGGCAGCTATCGCACGGATGTCGCGGGTCTGCTGATGGAAGTCGCGGCAGACTACACATGGCAAAGCGAGACGCAGTTTGATCTCTCGACGTCGCCAAATACGCTGCAGCCGTCATACGGCATCTTCAATGCGTCGGTGTCGTTGGCGAGCACGGCGAGCGGCTGGCGTGTCACGCTGGTCGGCAAAAATCTTGCTGACAAGTCGTATTCGCAGTTCCTGTTGCCTGGTGCGAATACGCAGCGCTCCGTGCCGCGTGACGACAAGCGCTACTACGGCGTCAACGTCCGCTACGAGTTCTAGCTCGGCCATAACAGGTAACCGCTGCCGGCCCCAGCACAACACGTTTCGCCTCTAAGCAGCAACAGCAAGCCGGTAGCTTGACAGTCGCGGTACCCAGCGTACACTGGGTACCGCGTTTGTTTTGAGCCTTCTAAACCCTCAACCGTTGATCGCAAACGTGTCTGAACCCACCAAACGCCGGTCACTCGAGTCGCTCCGCAGCCAGCGCTGGCTGGCGCCCGACAACATGCGCTCGTTCGCGCATCGTCAGCGGTTGCAGCAGCGCGGTTTGGCGCGCGAGGAGTTCCTCGGCCGACCGTGCATCGCCATCATCAATACCTGGAGTGACCTTTCACCGTGTCACGCGCACTTGCGTGAACGTGCGGAAGCGGTGCGGCGCGGCATCTTGCAAGCAGGCGGTTTCCCGTTCGAGTTGCCCGCGTTGTCGCTGGGCGAGGTCATGGTCAAACCATCGACCATGCTCTACCGCAACCTGCTGGCGATGGAATGTGAAGAATTGCTGCGCTCGCACCCCATCGACGGCGCTGTGTTGCTCGGCGGTTGCGACAAAACCACCCCGGGTTTGTTGATGGGTGCGATCAGCATGGATATCCCGGCGATTTACTGCCCAGCGGGGCCGATGTTGAATGATCGCCATCGCGGCAAAACCGTCGGCGCCGGCACACACACCAAGAAATTTTTTGACGAATACGTCGCGGGCAACATCGAGCAACGCGAGTGGATCCAGCTCGAATCGAAAATGACGCGCTCACCGGGCACCTGCAACACGATGGGAACGGCGAGCACCATGACAGCAATCGCTGAGGCCATGGGCTTTACGCTGCCCGGCGCGAGCAGCATTCCGGCGATGGATGCGAATCACACACGCATGGCCTCGGCGTGCGGGCGGCGCATTGTCGACATGGTCTGGGAAGACCTCAAGCCGTCTGCATTTTTCACACGCGCCTCGGTGGACAATGGCCTCGCGGCCTATATGGCGTTGGGCGGTTCAACCAACGCTGCAATTCATACCATTGCGATTGCCGGGCGCGCCGGCATCTCGTTGACGTTGGATGACATGCATCACGTTGCCGGACGTATCCCGGTGCTTGCCAACCTCTTTCCGTCGGGCGACAAGCTGATGGAGGACTTCTATTTCGCCGGCGGTTTGCCTGCGCTATTGGGTGAGATCAAGCAACATTTACAGCTCAGCGCGATGACGGTAAATGGGCGCTCGATCGGCGACAACATCGCCGACGTTGAGAATCAAGACCCAGACGTCATCCGGCCGTTGCACAACCCCGTGGCACCCGGTCGAGCGCTCGGCGTGGTGCGGGGCAACCTTTGTCCGGACGGCGCGATCATCAAGCCATCAGCCGCGAACCCGAAGTTCATGAAGCACCGTGGCAGGGCGTTGGTGTTTGACTCGAACGCCGAAATACTCGCCAAGATTCACGATCCAGCGCTCGATGTTGATGAGAACACCGTCCTCATCCTGCGCAACGCTGGTCCGGTTGGCGCTCCCGGCATGCCGGAGTGGGGCAACTTGCCGATACCAAAAAAATTGTTGCAACGGGGCATCCGCGACATGGTGCGAATTTCAGACGCGCGCATGAGCGGCACACACTATGGCAGCTGTATCGTGCACGTCTCGCCGGAAGCGGCCGTTGGTGGGCCGATCGCGCTGGTGCGCGACGGCGACATGATCGCGCTTGATGTTGAGGCAGGGTCGCTGAATGTTGAACTAACGGATGCCGAACTTGCTTCCCGCCGTACTCAGTGGCTGGCGCCGCCGCGCTACGCCGAGCGTGGCTTCGCCCGGCTGTATGTTGATCACGTCACGCAAGCGCATCAGGGATGCGATTTTGATTTCCTAGCCGGTACCGCACCGACACCAGAACCACCCATCTACTAGAGAGCAGCCCATGGATCCATTCGTGAACCCATTTCGCGAGTTACTCAAGCAGCCCAGTGTCCCGCTCGGTACATGGCTGATGTCTGGTGCCGAATCGACCGCGGAGGCGATGGGCTGCGCCGGTTTCGATTGGCTGGTGGTCGACATGGAACACGTGCCGATGGATTACAAGGACGCTTTTCATATCTTGCAAGCGATTGCCGGAACACGAGCGACACCAGTGATACGTTTGGCGTGGAATGACGGCGTCATGGTCAAGCGCGCCCTCGACATCGGCGCACAGACGCTGATGTTCCCATTTGTACAAAACGCTGAAGAAGCGCGCCGCGCCGTGGCCTCAACGCGCTACCCGACTGCGGAAGATAGAAGCGGTACGCGCGGATTTGCGGCCATGCATCGCGCCAGCCGCTACGCGACCGCACCCGACTACGGCAAGCGCGCCAATGACGGTATCTTCAAGATGATCCAGCTCGAAACACCAGCGGCGATTGCCAAGCTCGAAGAAATCGCCTCGGTCGAAGGCGTCGACGCGTTGTTCATGGGGCCGGGCGATCTTTCGTCTGCCATGGGCGTGATTGGCAACGTCGCCGACGCCAGCGTTCAGGCCGCGCTGAAGGATGCAGCCCAGCGGGCAAAGGCGATCGGCAAGCCCATCGGTATCGTCGGCCCGACGCCGGAAATGGTCGGGCAGTTTATCGATTGGGGATATAGCTATGTTGCCATCGCCTCTGACATGGGCATGATGATGCGCCAAGCCAACGCGCTCATCACGGCCATCAAGCCGACGCTCGCCAAAGCCGTTAGCTCAACCGTGTATTGACCATGTCCGGCGTCTCTCTTAAGCAGGTCGTCAAGGTCTATGACAACGGCGTCGAGGTCGTGCATGGCGTTGACCTTGAAATCGCGCAAGGCGAATTTGTCGTGTTCGTCGGACCGTCCGGCTGCGGCAAATCCACATTGCTGCGCATGGTCGCCGGATTGGAGTCGATCAGTGGCGGCACGATCTCTATCGACGGGCGTGTGGTTAACGATCTTGCGCCGCGCGAACGCGATATCGCCATGGTGTTTCAGGATTACGCCTTGTATCCGCACAAGAACGTGTTTGAGAATCTGGCGTTTGGACTGCGCCTGCGGAAGTTTTCTAACGACGAAATTACGAAGCGCGTGAACGATGCTGCCGCGATTCTTCGCATCGAGCACCTGCTTGATCGCAAGCCAAAGGCGCTGTCCGGCGGTCAGCGCCAACGGGTGGCGATGGGTCGCGCCATCGTGCGCCAGCCAAAAGCTTTTTTGTTCGATGAACCGCTGTCGAATCTGGATGCGCTACTGCGCAGCGAAATGCGTACCGAAATCAAGAAGTTGCATCAACGCATTGGCGCAACCACCATCTACGTGACGCACGATCAGGTCGAGGCCATGACGCTGGCACAGCGCATCGTGGTGCTATCTGGCGGCAACATCATGCAAGTCGGCACGCCGGATGAAATCTACAACCAGCCGGTCTCAAAATTTGTCGCGGGCTTTACCGGTTCACCGCCGATGAATTTCCTAGAGGGCAGTTTGGCGAAGACCGTCGCGGGCGCGGCCATGATGATTGGCACAGATGATGTCGCCATGGATGCCAGCGCGGCATCGTTTTTCGCCGGACATCACGGGCGGCGGGTGACATTTGGCATCCGCCCCGAAGATGTACGCGCCGAAAAACTCAACGAGGCCGACGCACCGCTGAAAGCGCAGGTTGTCGTTGCCGAGCCACTCGGCGCAGAAACGCTAATTACTTTCGCCACCAGCGGCGGTGACTTGGTCGCACGGCTCTCGCCGCAGCACAAGTTGCTGCCTAGGCAGTCCGTCACGCTATGGCTCGATATGCGCAAAGCACACGTGTTCGACGCCGAGACAGGCGCTGTATTGCGCGCAGCGCGCACGTTAGCATGAACACCAGCGTGCGAAATTTCCTATTTGTCTTGCTGTGTTTGAGCGCGGGCAGCGCATTTGCCCAGGTCGACCTGCGCTTATTTATGGGCGGGCAACATCGACCTGATGTGATGCGCGTGATTCTCAAGGACTACATGGCGGCGAACGCCGGGGTGAAGGTCTCGCTAGAAGTTGGCGGTGCCACCTCGGAGCTGACGCAACGCTACCTCAGCACGGTGCTTACCGCGCGCGATGAATCGCTCGACGCGTTTCTGATCGACATCGTTCGGCCTGCGCAGTTTGCTGCCGCCAGCTGGGCGGAACCGCTCGACAAGTATTTCGGCGCGGAACGAGACGCCGTGCGCGCGCAGTATCTCGACGGCTATCGTACGGCGAACACGGTTGACGGCAAGACCATCGCGTTGCCGGGCTTCGCCGACGCGATGTTCTTGTACTACCGCAAAGATCTGCTGACGAAATACAACGAGAAGGTACCCACGACCTGGCCGGAACTCGCGCGCGTGGCGAAGAAAATTCTTGACGGCGAGCGCGATCCAAATTTGCAGGGACTTAGTTTTCAGGGCAAAGCGGTTGAAGGCGCAGTGTGCACATTCCTGCTGCCGTATTGGAGCTTGGGTGGCGAGATCGTGCGCGATGGCAAGATGTCGTTCGACCGGGCAAAAGCCGAAGCGAGTCTGAAGATGTGGCGGCAGATGGTGACAGACGGCATCACCAAGCGCAATGTCTCTGAAGTCGCGACCGACGATACGCGCAAAGAGTTTCAAGCCGGCCGTGTGGTGTTTGGCATCAACTGGGGCTACGCGTGGAACCACTTTCAGTCGGGCACCGGCACCAATGTCGCGGGTAAAGTCGGCGTGACGACCCTGCCTGCGATGGCGGGTGGCAAGTCAGTGACGTGTGGTGGCGGCTGGAGCTGGGCCGTATCAACGTTTTCGCGCAACAAGGTGGAAGCGGCAAAGTTAGTTCGACACCTTGCGAGCCCGGCCGTCGCGCAACAACTCGCCGTGCGTGGGTCGTTGCATCCGGCCATTGCCTCTGTCTACGGCGATGCCGAAGTACTCAAGACAGTGCCGTGGTTTGCCGATGCGTTACCGATTATTGAGACGGCACATGCGAGACCGGTGACGGCGATGTACCGGCCAATTTCAGATGCGCTACGGATCAATTTCAATACGGTCATGGCGGGCGTACGCACACCGGATGAGGCGCTGAACGAAATTGAGCACCGGATCAAGCGGGCGCTGCGATGAGTCAGCCCGGTCAACACGCTGCGATGAGTCAGCCCGGCCAACAACCACGCAGCTGGTTTGATCGGATTGCGGATCCGTCTGAGAAGGCGTTGGCGTGGCTGCTGCTGACGCCGGCAATCGTATTTATTTTGGCGATCGTCGCCTATCCGGTTTCGACGCTATTGTGGAACAGCCTTCACGATGTTCGATTGCTGACGGCGCAAGGCGCACGATTTGTTGGCGTCGAGAATTTTGCGCTGGTGATGAGCGATGCGCAGTTCTGGCGTGCGGTACGCAACACCATGATTATTGTGGTGATCACCGTGCCGGGATCCCTCGTGATGGGGTTGGCGCTGGCGATGTTGGCCAATATGCCGTTCAAGTCGCGCGGGCCGATCCGACTCGCGCTGCTGCTTCCATGGGCCATGCCGCTGGCGTTTGTCGGGCTGATCTTCGCGTGGTTCTTCCACAGCGAGTACGGTATCGTCAACGATGTCGTCCAGCGTTTCGGCGGTGAGCCGCGCATCTGGTTTAACTCGCCGAGCCTGACCATGATGGCGATTTGCATCGCCACCATCTGGAAGACATCATCGTTCATGGCGCTGATTTTGCTGGCGGGCTTGCAGACCATTCCATCGTCGCTCTATGAAGCCGCCGAAGTGGATGGCGCGAGTAAGTGGACGCAATTCACGCAAATCACGCTGCCGCTATTGGTGCCGTCAATGCTGGTGGCGTTGATTTTCCGCACGCTGACGGCGATCCAGTCGTTCGACATCCCCTACAGCATGCCGGGGCCGGGCGAAGAGACGCAGACCTTGGCGATGTACATCCACATGAATGCTGTTGACTACCTCGACGTTGGTTACAGCTCGGCGCTGGCGGTTTGCATGTTCATCTTGTCGATGGCAACGACGTGGATCTATCTTCGCTACGTCAGGAGCGAGAGTAAATGAACGCGCACGTGAACGCGCAAATGAACGCGCCAATGAACGCGAAAGTGACCGACCTTTTTACCGCCAAGCGCCTGCGGTGGTTCGCCGCCGCCATTGTGCTGGCCAACGGTTTCTTCCCGGCACTGTGGATCTTGCTGACATCATTCAAGACCGAGGCAGAGTTGACGGCCAAGCCGATTACTTATTGGCCGGAGATGCCGACGGTCGCGAATTACATCGCGGCATTTCGCGATCAGCCGCTGCCGCAGTATTTGCTCAATAGTTTCATTGTGGCGTTTGGTTCGATGATCGTTACGCTATTCATCAGCTCGCTCGCCGCCTACGCGATCGCACGCCTGAATCTGCCCAGACGCAATCTCATCCTCACCACCATCATCGCCGTGTCGATGTTCCCGCTGGTGACCCTGATGGTGCCGTTGTTTGAAATTATGCGTGGTCTCAATTTACTCAATAGCTACTGGGCGCTGATTTTTCCCTATACGGTGTTGAGCCTGCCGATCTGTACTCTCGTGCTGGTGAGTTTCTTTCAGGAAATTCCACGCGACTTGGAAAACGCCGCGATGATCGACGGCTGCACGCGCATGGGGGCAATGTGGCGGGTGGTCGTACCGCTGGCGGCGCCGGGCGTTTTTACCGCGGGCATCCTCGCGTTTGTGAACTCGTGGGATGAGTTCCTGCTTTCGTTGTCATTTAATTCAGCCGCCGCGTTTCGGACGCTTCCCGTCGGCATCCAGATGTATCAGGGCGAGCATTCGTTTCCGTGGCCGACAATTTCGGCCGCATTGGTGGTCGCGATGGTGCCGGTGGTGATTGTCATCCTGATTTTTCAGGAGCGCGTGGTAAGCGGGCTCACCGCAGGCGGCGTCAAAGGCTAATTTCAAAGTGCAATACTGGCGGGCGTTTTCGGCCATTTATGCCTGAAACGCCGCGCCGCTTCTTGGGTTTTGGTTCCTATCACAATGAATTCAGAAACAGCAAATCCGTTTGGGTCGCGCCAGTTCACCGCGCTGGATGGTGTCGAACTGGTGTCGGTTGATACTGCAACCGTTCGCTTCAGGATCGGCGATACGCCGTTAGCCATATCGGCACACCTCGCCGATGTGTTCCGGCTGCAAATCGGTGATTCGCAGTTGCCTGACTACGCGCTGCTTGCGTTGTCGGTCGCACAGTCATCACTCCGGTTGAGCGAAACCGTCTCGGGCTGGAACTTGGCGTTGGCCGACAGCGATGTCGCGCTTGAGATCACGCGTGCGCCGTTTCGTATTGCGCTGCGACGCGGTGACTCGACGCTGGTCGAGTCAATTACCGATCAGCACTTCCGCGGACGCTCGCGTGTCCCCGCATTTGGTCGCAGCGTGAGCAACGAACGTTGGTGTGTCGCACTCGCCTTAAAGTCCGATACCGCTGTGTACGGCTTTGGCGAAAAATTCGGCCCCCTCGATAAACGCGGCCAATTGGTTCGTGGTCGCACCGAAGATGCGCTCGGCGTGAACACCGAGCTTTCGTACAAAAACGTTCCGTTTTGTTGGACCACCGATGGTTGGGGTGTGCTCATGCATACGCCCGGCGTGGTGCGCCACGGCGCTGGCTACCCGCAATGGTCGCATCGCAGTTACGTGGCGGAGATTGAAGACGGGGCGCTCGACATGTTCCTGTTCGCCGG